>JANOCF010000706.1:0-3826 GCA_031412055.1 Holophagales bacterium
ATATTCGCCAGGCAGTGAGGGAGGAAAGGACGTAAAGGACGTAAAGGACACAAAGGACTTTCAGGACTCTCGTCCTTTTGGTCCTTTATGTCCCTTTGGTCCTTTTGCAGCTTACTCCGCGGGCGGCTTCTCGGCCTGCGGCTGCTGCTCGTGCTCATGGCCGTCACCCGGCTGGTGAGCGCCCGGCTGGTGCGCACCCGGTTGACCCGGCTGGGCGGCGGGCGCCTTGTTGACCGAGATCAGCTCGACCTCGAAGACCAGCGCCTGGTTGGGGCCGATGTCGCCTCCGGCGCCACGCTCGGCATAGGCCAGCGCGGGCGGGATGACCAGCCGGTACTTCGCGCCGGGCTTCATGAGCTGCAGGGCCTCCGTCCAGCCCGCGATCACGCCGTTGACCGGGAACGTGGCCGGCTCGCCGCGATCGTAGGAGCTGTCGAACACCGTGCCGTCCGGCAGGGTTCCGCGGTAGTGCACCGTCACCTGGTCGGTCGGCTTGGGGGACTCGCCGCTGCCCTCCGTGAGGACCTCATACTGCAGGCCGCTCGCCGTGGTCTTCACCGTCGCCTTCTTCTTGTTCTCGTCGAGGTAGGCCTGGCTCGTCTTCATGTTCGCTTCGCCCGCGACCTTCATCTTCTCCTGCTGGGCCGTCATGAGCTGCGCCTGGAACTCCTGCATCGCAGCCTGGATCTCCTCCTGGGTGAGGAGGGGATTGGAGCCGCCGAGACCATCCTTGAGACCCTGGATGATCAGGTCCATCGCCACGGGGACTTCCTGCGTCTTGAGCGACTGGCCGAGGTTGAGGCCGATGATGTAGCTGGCGCGGTCCTGGAGGGCAACGGGCTTGTTGCCCTGGCCCTGGGCGGGAGCCTGCGCCTGGGCCGGAGCCTGGGGCTTCGCCTGGGCGGCACCCGCCTGCGGCTGGTTCTGCGCAACTGCTCCGGCGCCGCTGGCACCGGATACCGCGACGAGAGCGGCGACAAAGAGGGCGGAAGACTTTTTCATGACTTCTCCGTGGATCGCTGTGGAAAGATGGCTCCAAGGGACGAGCCGGTTGTATTTCTCAAAATCATGAGACTGTTCCCCCACCGAAACACCGGCAACCTCCCGCTGATTCCGACGGGGCGAAACGCAGGATGCTAGCATGAGAGGTCTCCGTCATGCCTCTCTGGACAGACAGCATTCTCCCCCGCCTGGTTCACCGCGCGCTACGCAGCCGTGAAATCGGGGAGGTCCGCTCCCGGTATCTGAGCGGGGTCGACGGAACCGTTCTGGAAATCGGCTTCGGCTCGGGCCTCAATCTCCCCCATCTCTCCGGCCTCTCAGAGAGAATCGGGAAGCTGTACGCGATCGAGCCGTCCGAAACGGCCTGGGAGCTGGCGAGGGAGGCGGTCGAGCAGTCGGCCTTTTCCGTGGAGAGGATCGGCGAAGCGGCCGAGTCCATTCCCCTCCCTGACTCCTCCGTGGACCATGCCGTCTCGGCCTTCACCCTCTGCACGATCCCCGGCGTGGGGCAGGCCCTGGCCGAGATCCGGCGGGTGCTCCGGCCGGGCGGGACGTTCCGATTCGTCGAGCACGGCCGCTCGCCGGAGCCTCGCGTGGCCCGCTGGCAGGACCGGCTGACACCCATCCAGAAGAGGGTGGCCGGAGGCTGCCACCTGAACCGCGACATCGAGGAGCTGATCCGGAATGCCGGCTTCCGGATCGAGCGCCTGGACCGCTTCCACGTCAAGGGCCCGAAGGTCGCGACGCATGTCTACGCGGGAACGGCGGCGAGATGACCATGTTTCACGTCAGCATCCACGGACCGATCACCCGCATTCGTATGGCCCGCACCGTCCTCGGGAGGCCGCTGTACGAGGTCTCCGCGTACGCTTACGGGGGCCTGCTGATCGACTCCGGCCCCCCGCCGACCGCGTCCAAACTGGTCGAGCACTGTCGCGCCCATCCGGAGATCCGAAAAGTCGTCCTCACCCACCACCACGAGGACCACGTGGGCGGGGCGGCGGCTCTGCAATCCGAGTTGGGCTTGCCGGTCCTGGCGCCGGCTTCGGCGTTGGCCATCCTGGCCAAGGGCCTGTGCATGCCCCTCTATCGGAAGGCGGTCTGGAGCACACCCCCACCGTTTTGGGCCGAAGCGCTGGGAGATTGGATCGAGGGGGAGAGCTGCCGTCTGCGGGTCGTCCCCACACCCGGGCACGCGTTTACCCACGTCTGCCTCTTCGACGAGGAGCGGCGCTGGCTGTTCTCCGGGGACCTTTACGTGCACACGAGGGTGCACTACCTGCGCCGGGTCGAGGACGTCTGGGAGCACATCGACTCCCTGCGCCGGGTCCTGAGTCTGGAGCCCGTCCGGTTGATCTGCGACCACGCGGGCATCCTGGACAACGCACCCGAGCGCCTGGCCCGGAAGATTCAGTACTGGGAGGATCTGGCCGGAAAGGCGCGCCAGTTAAGGAATGAGGGACTCTCGGTCGAGCAGATCGCCGTGCGGCTCCTCGGCCGGGACGGCTTTCTCGCCTGGGCCAGCTTTGGAGACTTCTCTCACGCCAACCTGATCCGGTCGCTGTTGGCGCGCTAGGCGAGCAGCGACCGCGGCTCGCCCCTGCCGCGGAGAAGCCCACGGTCCAGCAGCAGTACCTCGTCGCAGAGCGCGACGAGCTCGTCCGCGGTGTGGGAGACGTAGAGCATCGGCACCCGCAGCTCGTCGCGCACACGCTGGAGATAGGACAGCACTCGGAGCTTGAGCTCATCGTCCAGGGCGGCCAGCGGCTCGTCCAGCAGCAGCAGCCGCGGAGAGGAAAGAAGAGCCCGAGCCAGGGCCACCCTCTGCTTCTCCCCTCCCGACAGTCCCCCGATCCTCCGGTCCAGAAGGTGCCCGATGTCCAGCACACCGGTAACGCGATCGAGCATCCCCGTATCGCCGCTGCTTCCGTAGAGGACATTTCTGCGCACCGACAGGTGAGGAAACAGGGCGCCATCCTGAGGGACGTAGCCGATGTGGCGCTCGCGGGCCGGCACCTCCCGGCGCGTGGAGGTATCGGTGAGCACCTGGCCGTCCAGCTCGATGTAGGCCGAGGGCGCCCGGCGCAGCCCGGCGATCAGGTCGAGCACGGTGGTCTTGCCCGCTCCGGAGGGCCCGAAGAGGGCGGTCGCGTCGCGGTTGATCTCCACGTCGAGCTGGAGCGGAAAGTGGGCCAGCGGGAGCCGGATGTCGCGCAGAACCAGTTTCAAACCGGCCGCTCCCGCCCCAGAAACCACTCGCTCGCCCAGACCGCCGCAAAGGCCACGGCCACGGAAATGCCCAGAAGCCGGAAGGCATCAGCATCCTCCCCGAGCTGGACCATCTGGTAGATGGCGAGCGAGAGGGTCGTGGTCTGGCCCGGGATGTTCCCGGCCACCAGGATCGTGGCTCCGAACTCGCCGAGAGCACGGGCAAAGGCCAGCAGTGCTCCGCCCAGGATGCCCCGGAACGCCAGCGGCAGCGTGATCGTGAAGAAGACCCGCGCCTCGCCTGCTCCCAGGGTGCGGGCGATCTGCTCCAGACGGGGAGGCACGCCCTCGAAGGCGACCCGGGCCGAGCGCACGAGGAGCGGGAACGCCATCACCGCCATCGCCAGCACCACCGCCTTCCAGGTGAAGACCACGTCGATCCCGAGGGTGTCGTGGAGAAAGCGGCCGATGGGACCCCGGCGCCCTACCGCCTTGAGAAGAATCAGTCCCGTGGCCACGGGCGGCCTCACGAGGGGCAGCGCCACCAGCGTCTCGACCAGCGACGTGCCCGGCCACCGGTAGCAGGCCAGCAGCCAGGCCAGGAGCAGGCCCGGCG
>JANOCF010000707.1:0-3133 GCA_031412055.1 Holophagales bacterium
GTCAGGTCGTTGGTGCCGAAGGAGAAGAAGTCGGCGTGCTGGGCGATCCTGTCGGCCATCAGCGCCGCCCGGGGGATCTCGATCATGGTGCCGATCGGGATCTCCAGCTCCATCTTCTCGTCGTCGAGGACCCGCCGGATCGTGGAGGCCACCAGCTCGCGCAGGCGCACCATCTCCTCCTCGGTCCCGACCAGGGGCACCATGATCTCGGGCTGCACCTCTTCCCCGGTCCGGGCCCGGGCACAGGCGGCGCGCACGATCGCTTCGACCTGCATCTCGTAGATCTCGGGCGCGGTGATACCCAGCCGGCAGCCGCGGTGGCCGAGCATGGGGTTGGTCTCGGCCAGGGCCTCTGCCTGGGCCTGGACCTCGGCGGCATCGATCCCCATCTCCTTGGCCAGGCGCCGCAACGCTCTTTCGCCCTGGGGCAGGAACTCATGCAGCGGCGGATCGAGCAGCCGCACCGTGATCGGCATGCCGGCGAGCGCCTTGAAGATCCCCTCGAAGTCCTTCTGCTGCATGGGCAGGAGCTTCGCCAGCGGCTCCCTGCGCTGCTCGGCGGTCTTGGCCAGGATCATCCGGCGCACCCAGGGGATGCGCTCGTCCTCGAAGAACATGTGCTCGGTCCGGCACAGGCCGATGCCCTGGGCTCCGAGGGCCGCGGCCACGGCCGCGTCCTTGGGGGTGTCCGCATTGGTGCGGATCACCAGCCGGCGCTCGGCGTCGGCCGCTGCCAGGAGCTGGTAGACGGCGTCGACCAGCGGGTAGTCGTCCGGCTTGCTGCGGTCCAGCATCGACTTGAGGACGATCGAAGGCTTGGGCGACAGCGCGCCCGAGATGACCTCGCCGGACGTGCCGTCGATCGAGAGCTCGTCGCCCTCGCGGAAGACCTTGTCCCCGAAGCGGACCTCGCCCGTGTGCTGGTCCACCTCCAGGTTGCCCGCGCCGACAATACAGGGCTTGCCCATGCCGCGGGCCACCACGGCGGCATGGGACGTCATGCCTCCGCGGGAGGTCAGGATACCGGCTGCGGCGTGCATGCCGACGATGTCCTCCGGCGAGGTCTCGGCGCGGACCATCAGCACGGCTCCGGCAGCGGACATCTCGGCGGCGCGCTCGGCGGTCAGGGCGATCCGGCCGCACGCGGCGCCGGGACCGGCGGGCAGACCCGTGGCCAGGAGACGGCCCGCGGCGACGGCCCTTTTCTTCTCCTCGGGATCGAACTCGGGAGCCAGAACCTGCACCAGGTGTTCCGGCTCGACCCGGTCCAGCGCTTCGCGCCAGTCGATCAGCCCCTCCTCGACCATGTCCACCGCGATGTGGACCGCGGCCGGCCCGGTGCGCTTGCCGGTGCGGGCCTGGAGCATGAAGAGCTTGTCGTGCTGGATCGTGAACTCCAGGTCCTGCATGTCCTTGAAGTGCTTCTCCAGGCGGGCGCAGACCTCCCCAAGCTCCTTGCACGCCTGGGGAAAGTCCTTCTCCAGGCCGCCGCCGTCCGCCGTCCGGATCGGCTGCGGGGTGCGGATGCCGGCCACGACATCCTCACCCTGGGCATTGACCAGGTACTCGCCGAAGACCTTCGCCTCGCCGGTGGCCGGGTTGCGGGAAAAGGCCACGCCCGTGGCGCAGTCGGAGCCGCGGTTGCCGAACACCATGGCCTGGACGGTGACGGCCGTGCCCAGCAGGCCGGTGATCTTGTTGAGGCGCCGGTAGTCCCGGGCGCGCTGATTGTTCCAGCTGTCAAACACGGCGCGGATGGCGCCGCGGAGCTGGTCCCAGGGGTCGCTCGGAAAGGTCTGGCCGTGGCGCTCGACCAGGGCCAGCTCCTCGCGCACGACCTTGCGCAGAGATTCCGGGGTGAGCTCGGCGTCCGTGGCGGCTCCCTGCCCTTCGCGGGCGGCGGTCAGGATGTGCTCGAACTCCTCGTGCTCCACGCCCAGGACGACGTCGCCGTACATGGTGATCAGGCGTCGGTAGGCGTCAAGGACGAAGCGCTCGTCCGCGCCGGCCGCGATCCACGACTCCACCGTCTCGTCGTTGAGCCCGAGGTTGAGGATGGTGTCCATCATGCCCGGCATGGACCGGGCAGCTCCGGAGCGGACCGAGAAAAGCAGCGGATTCGAAGGGTCGCCGAAGCGCTGTCCCAGAATCTCTTCGACACGCTGCATGTGCTCCCGGATCTCGGTCTCCAGGCTATCGGGATAGGACTTGTCGTGGTCCTCGTAGTATTTACAAACTTCCGTGGTGATCGTAAATCCAGGGGGAACCGGGATTCCGAGGCGGCTCATCTCGGCGAGTCCGGCCCCTTTGCCGCCCAACAGATCCTTCTGACTTCCGTCCCCTTCGGCCGTGCCTCCGCCGAAGGCATAGATGTACTTGGGCATCTGGTCAATCCTCCCGAATTGAGTGTAGAGCGGGCACACGAACTCCGTCCCTACCCGAAAAGCACGATTCCTGCCAAGGCTGGTAGATGCTCAGGCCGAGCGACGGGATACCCGCGCGTCGATGTCGGGTCCCACCTCTCGACGGGCGACCTTGAGGTCGTAGCGAGACTGCAAGGTCAGCCAGAACTGGGCTGAGACGCCAAAGTACTTCTCCAGACGCAGAGCCATCTCTGCCGTCACTCCGCCCCTGCCGTCGAGGACCTCGGAGACACGTCCGGCCGGGAGGTCGAGCTCGCGGGCGAGTTGATCGCCGCTCAGGCCTAGAGGTTCCATGAACTCGTGCCTCAGGATCTCTCCGGGCGCGATGGGTTCCAAGTTGTGCTCTGCCATGGGATGCGCCTCCTGTCGACTCAATGGTAATTCACGATCTCGACGTTGAAGCTGTCCTTCCCGCTCCACTCGAAGCAGAGCCGCCATTGGTCGTTGATGCGGATGCTGTGCTGCCCGGCACGGTTGCCGCGAAGGGCTTCGAGCCGATTGCCCGGGATCAACGCCAGATCCGCGAGGCTCGCTGCCGCATTCAAGGCTTCGAGCTTGCGTCTCGCGCTCCTTTCGATCCCTTGAAAACGCCGGACAAATCGGTCCTCGAACAAGGCTTCGGTATCTCGACAGCAGAAAGACTTGATCACCAGCCGGAAAAATATTCCGTCTGGGCAGGTCTGTCAATCACCTGCAGCCGTATCAGCTCA
>JANOCF010000708.1:0-1838 GCA_031412055.1 Holophagales bacterium
TCGAGCTCCCCGGCGGCCAGCCCGGCCATCTCCCCGGCTTTCTCTGGATCTCCCTGTTCGAGGAGGAGCAGGGCGATGGCGAGGCGGCTCTCGGCCGTCGTCCCCTTCTCTCCCAGGCGCTCGCGCAGGGCGAGGGCCTCCTCGTGGCGCTTGCGGGCGTCGTCGGGTTTCCCTTCGCGGGCGAGGACCTCGCCCAGCCCGAAAAGAGCATAGGCCTGGGAGCTCTGGCTTCCGGTTTCGCGGCAGAGGGCAAGGGAGCTCTCGAAGCTCCGCCGCGCGGACGCGAGGTCTCCCTGATCCAGGAAGAGAGCGCCCAGGTTGTTGAGCGAGGAGACCTCGCCGATCTTCTGCCCGGTCTCGCGCCGGAGACGGAGCGCCAGATCGTGCCGCTGGCGGGAGCCGGGCAGGTCTCCTTTGCGGCGGAGGACCACCCCGAGGTTGTCCAGGGCGTAGGCCTCGCCGCTCTTGTCCCCCTGCTCGCGCCGGATGGCCAACGACTGCTCGAAGAGCTTGCCCGCCTCGCTCAGGCGGCCCCGGCGCAGGAGCACTCCCGCCAGGTTGTTGAGCGCGTAGGCCTCACCGGCCTTGCTGCCGATCTCGCGCGCGACCGCGAGGACCTCTTCGTAGAGCTGGCTCGCCCGGTCCAGGTCGCCCTGGCTGCGGAGGACCACGGCGATGTTGTTGAGCGCTCCAGCCTCGGCTCCCCGGTTGCCGACGGCGCGGTAGGTGGCCAGTGCCTCCTCGTAAAGGGCGGCCGCGGTGGCGAGCTCGCCGCGGTCGAAGCGGACATTGGCGGCGTGGGTCAGGGCTTCCGCGACGCCGGCCCGGTCACCCTTGGCGGCATGGAGGCGCTGGCCTTCGGCGCAGGCCGCGAGAGCTGGCTCGGCCTGCCCCAGGTTGCGCAGGGCGCGGCACTCCATGAGGCGGGCTTGCGCCACCATCAGGGTCGCCTTCTGGGCCGCGCCCTTGACAGCGGCGCGGGAGGCGGCTCCTCTCTGTCGCTGGAAGTCGGACCGCGCGCCGGCGGCCATGGCTTCGGCGAGATCGATCCGCGGGTCGCCGGAAGAGGGCGGCGGAAGGGTGCGGAGAGCTTCGGTCGTGGCCAGGGCCGCTTCGATCTGTCCGGCCGCGGTCTGGGCGGCGGCGAGCCTCAAACCATGGTCGAGGCTGTCCGGGAACATGGACCAGAGCCGCCAGTAGATCTCGACGGCCTTGCTCCAGTCCTGGACCGCCTCGCGGTAGCGCCCCTCGATGGGGAGCCGGTCCTCCGGCGGCAGGCTCTCCGACAGCTCGAAGGCGGTTTTCGCCTCCACGAGCGCCCGGCCGTCGTAGCCCAGGGTGGCCAGGGCGGTGGCGAGGCCGGAGTGGGCCAGCGGGTTGCGCGGGTCCGCGGCCACGGTCCGCTCGAGGAGGTCGCGGGCGGCGGCGGGCTCGAAGAGCCGCAGCTTGTTCATGCCTTCCGAGTAGAGACGGGCGGCCTCGGGGCTGGAAGCAAGGGCAGCCCGGGCCGTGGTACTGGATGCCGAATCGCCCGGCTCCACCTCCTTGCGCAGCCGCCGACCGGCCCGGGCCACCACGTCGAACAGCTCGGACTCGGGACCGGTCTCGGCGACCGCGGTCGTCTCTCCGCCCCGGGTGTCTTGCAGGCGCAGGTCGAGCCGGATGAGCCGGCCCGCCGGGTTGTCCACGATGGCGTAGGAGCCTACGACTACGGCGTCGGTGCCGAGCCGGGCGCGAACTCGGCTCAGGGTGTCGTGGGCAAGGCTGTTGGAGTCGGCGAGGCCCAGCTCCACCTTGGCGCGGGCGACATTCTCGCCGGAGACGACGCGCAGCCCGCC
>JANOCF010000709.1:0-1590 GCA_031412055.1 Holophagales bacterium
GGCAAGCTTCCTGGAAGCCCCGGAGCGGCTGCCGAAAGTCCGGGAGAAGCCTCCGGAAGTCCCGGAGAGGATTCCGGAAGGCTGGGAACGGTTTCCGGAAGGCGCGGAGCGAGAACCCGAAGACGCGGAGAGGCTTCCGCAAGGCCCGAAACGGCCTCCGGAAGGTTCGGCAAAGCCTCCGGAAGGAGCCCGGGAGACTCCGGAAGGAGCCCGGGAGCCTCCGGAAGGTAGAGGACGAAAGGCCTGTGCGCCGGAACCGGCACCGCATCCCGGATCTTCGAAGCCCAGGGTCGTGGAGGTGCCGAACGCCCCCTCCCCTGCCCTCCCCCGCTGCGCGGGAGAGGGAGCCCCCCGCCCGCTCTGGCTCCAAGGTCAGCGCCTGTGGAGGGTTGGCGAGAGGGGGGATGGGATCAATTCGCCGGCGCGAACTTCATCGACACCGAGTTCATGCAGTACCGCAGGCCCGTGGGTCGTGGGCCGTCGGTGAAGACGTGGCCCAGGTGGCCGCCGCAGCGGGCGCAGTGCACCTCGGTGCGGACGCCGAAGAAGCTCCGGTCCTCCTCGGTCCCGACGTGATTCGGGTCGATCGGCTGGAAGAAGCTAGGCCAGCCTGTGCCCGACTCGAACTTGTGCTCCGAGCTGAACAGCTCCAGGCCGCAGGCCGCGCAGACATAGGTGCCCTTGCGCTTCTCCTCGTTGAGCTCGCCGGTCCAGGCGCGCTCCGTGCCCTGCTTGCGCAGCACGTGATACTGCTCCTTGGTGAGGGTCTTCTTCCACTCCTCGTCAGTCTTGACGACTTTCTCGATGCCGTTCACGGATGATCCTTTCTCCGCCGGCTCGGCGGCGGCCGGGGCCGGGGTGTCGCAGGCCGCGACGCTCCCGAGCAGCAGAAGCATGGCGAGCAGAGCTTTCGGTCTCAAGGTGGTCCCCTTTTTCAGTCGACGTTCATTCCATTCTCCCGTAACAGTTCGACGAAGCCGTTTTCATCCAGGGTCTTCACGCCGAGCTTGACGGCGTCCTCGGCCTTGGAGCCGGCATCCTCGCCGACGATCACGTAGGCGGTCGACTTGCTGACCGACCCCGTGGCGCGACCGCCCAGCGACTCGATCTTCTTCTGGGCCTCGCTGCGGGAGAAGCGGGAGAGTCCGCCGGTGAAGACTAACTTCTTGCCCGCAAACGGTTGTACGCCGCCGGTGGCAGCCTTGGACTCTTCTTCCAGGAGATTCAGCCTCTTCGACAGCTCGTCCAGGACCTCCGCGTTGTTGGGCTCGGCGAAGAAGGCGATGATCTGTTCGGCCATGCGCGGGCCGACGCCCGGGACCTCCTGGAGGGCGGCGTCGTCCGCGGTCCGGATACGCTCGAAGGAGCCGAAGTGGTGCGCCAGGTCGCGGGCCACGGCCACGCCCACCTCGGGGATGCCGAGCGCGTGGAGAAAGCGCGGCAGCTCCACCCGGGAGGCCGCCTTGCGCAGGGCTTCCACGAGGTTGGTGGCCGACTTCTCCGCGAAGCCCTCCAACTGCATGAGCTGGTCGGCTTGCAGGTCGAACAGGTCGGGGAGCTGCTTGACGAGCTTCTCGGAGACGAAGAGCT
>JANOCF010000710.1:0-3024 GCA_031412055.1 Holophagales bacterium
GGTCGACAAGGGGCGCACCCGCGTCCGGGTGGACGAGTTGAGCGTGGAAACCCGGGTGGAGGAGGTAGCGCGCATGCTGGCCGGCAGCGAGGTCACGCAGACATCCCTTTCCCATGCCCGCGAGATGATTGAAGGCGCAGCCAGTAACTTGCGCGACGGGCGCGATCAGCGCGAGCGGCGCGGCCGCAAATGACCGGCGTCTGGCGTCCTGGCGATCCCGTGGAGCCTCTCCGGGATCTCCTGCGCCGCGGGGGCGTGCTGGCCATCCCGACCGAGTCAAGCTACGGGCTCGGCGCCGATCCGCGGAACCGAAAGGGCGTGGAGGCGATCTATCGCATCAAGGGGCGGGAGCCGCGCAAGGCGCTCCCGGTCGTCGTGGCCGATCTCGGGCAGCTCGCGGATTTGGGGATCGATCCGGACCTTTCTATACTGAAGCCTCTATCCGCCTGCTGGCCGGGGCCTCTCACGGTGGTGCTGCCCATCGCGCTCGCCGCAGGTGCTACCCTGCCCGCGGCGGCCGGGGAGCCGACGCTGGCGGTGCGGATCCCCGGGCACGAGGGTCTGCGGAGCCTGCTGGCCGAGATCGGACACGGGCTCACGGCCACCAGCGCCAACGCCAGCGGGAGCGATCCGATCCTCGATCCCGCGAGGTTGGCAGAGTTGCTGGCCGGAGAAGAGGCGGTCGTCGTGGACGGAGGCGTGCTTCCGGGCGGGCCGCCCTCGACGCTGGCGGCAATAGAAGAGACCGGGCTCGTGGTTCTACGGTCAGGGAGTTTCCCCGTCGACCGGCTGCTCGAGGCCTTCAGGGCTTACGCGGCCCAGGGAGAGGAAGTATGAAGGACCGATCGTTGCGTCTCACCCTTCCCGGCCTGCTGGCCCTGGCGTCCCTCGTTCCGCTGGCTCCAGATACTGTCCTGGCGGCACAGATTCAGGCTCAGCCCCCGGCGCCCACACATCCCATCGATCGGCCAGAGGGCGGTCCGGTGGCCATGCCGACGATCTCCGTCGACGAGGTCAAGACCGGACAGAAGGGCTACGGCCTGTCGGTGTTCACCGGCAGCGAGCCCGAGCGCTTCGAGGTCGAGGTGGTGGGCGTGATGCGCAGCGTCAGCCCCGGCGTCGACTACATCCTGGGCCGCCTGACCGGCAAGGGGCTGGAGCGCAGCGGTGTTGCCAGCGGCATGAGCGGCAGCCCGGTGTTCATCGACGGCCGGCTCGCCGGCGCCGTCGCCTTCAGTTGGCCCTTCTCCCACGAGGCCATCGCCGGCATCACCCCGATCGAGTCCATGCGCCGGCTGTCCGGGCTCGGCGGGATCGAGCCGATCACCCCGGTCCCGCCGGTGCCGCTGGCCGATCTGCTCGCCGGTCGTATCCCCGTCGACCTGCTGGAGCGCGAGCTGGCGAAGCTGCGGCCGCAGATGAGCAACGAGGCCGTGGCGAGCGTTCAGTGGGTGACCGCCGGGTTCGGTGAGAAGTCCCAGGGAATGCTGCGGCGAGCGCTGGGTTCCGTTTTCTCGGCCGGTTCGGTCGGGTCGACGGGCTCGGCCGGCAAGGCGCTCCCCGGAGACGCGGAGAAGGCGAAGGACGTCGGGCTCGGCAGCGCCGTGGCCGCGGTCCTGGTGGACGGCGACTTCCGCCTCGCGGCCACCGGCACGGTGACCGACCGCTACAACGATCAGGTGCTCGCCTTCGGCCACCAGTTCCTGGGCATGGGTCCGATCAAGGTTCCCATGGCTACGTCCGAGGTGGTGACCGTCCTCTCCAACCAGTACACGTCCTTCAAGATCTCCAACCTCGGCGAGGAGATCGGCGCCTTCGAACAGGACCGCAAGATGGGCATCCAGGGCCGGATCGGCCAGAAGGCGCCGACCATCCCCATGGTGCTGCGCATCTCGAGCGGCGGCAGCGACAAGCCGCGGGAGTTCAACATGCGGCTGGCGCAGGTGGCCTCGTACACGCCCATGCTGGTGGGCAGCTCGCTGGTGGCCGGGCTGGAGTCCGTGGCCTACACCACGGGCGCCCAGGCGCTCGACATCAAGGCTCGTTTCCGGATGAAGAAGTACGGCGACATCGAGCTGCGGCAGAGCTTCGACGGCGACAGCGCCACGGCCGAGAGCGCGGGCTTTCTGCTGGCCATCGCCGGCTACCTGGCCCAGAGCCCGCTGGAGCAGGTGGATTTTGAGGAGATCGAGGTCGACGTGATCCAGAGCGCCCTGCCGCGGTCGGCGACCCTGGTGGGCGCTCATGCCGAGCGGACCGTGGTGCGGCCGGGCGAGCGGATCGGGATCAATCTCGACCTCGCCGCCTTTCGCGGGGAACGCTTCCGGCACTCGTTCAACCTCGACCTGCCGGAGGATCTGCCCGCCGGCCGCTACTCGCTGATCATCGGCGACGGCGCCAGCGTGGACAGCGCGCGGCTGACGCTGGAGCCGTTCGATCCGGTGAACTTCGCGCAGGCCGTGGAGCTGCTGCGCTCGCTCAACTCCCGCCACGATCTGATGGTGCTCGGTATCTACGGCGGACCGGGCCTGTCCGTGGCTGGAGAGGTGATGCCGCGCCTGCCGGGCTCGGTGCGCTCCCTGTGGAGCGCCGCCGCGTCCGGGAGTGCCGTACCGCTGCGGGCGACGATCGCCCAGCAGCACAGGGAGGAGATGCCAGTGCCGATATCCGGGATGGTGCGGGTCGATCTGGAGGTGCGCCGGCGCGAGCCGGTGACGGGTGGAGGAGAGGCGCCGATGCAGGAAGGCGCGGCAGACGCCAAGGCGCCTGCCGGGACGGAGGGGCTGCGTTGAAGGCGCGGGCAGTCGTAGCCGGCATCACGCTTTCCCTGCTCCTGACGGCGAGCCCCGCGCCCGCCACCCAGGTCCGCATCTTCCAGATCCAGAGCCAGGCGGGCTTCCTCTCCGGCACGCTGGAAGGAGTCGGCGTCGACTCCCTGGGCCGCATGGTTCTGGCTCCCATCGCCGATCTGCTGGCTACCTTAAGCGTGCCGTGTCTGCTGTACTGCGCCACGCTTGCGGACGG
>JANOCF010000711.1:0-2172 GCA_031412055.1 Holophagales bacterium
CACCTCCGCTCGGAGGAGCCGCCGGACGACACCACGGTGGTGGTGGTCAAGCGCATGCCGGTGCGATAGCCTGCCTCCTCGTCCCACTCTCTGGACAGCGAGTTCGAACCCTTCACTATGTGAAAGAGGAGGAGCAGCATGCCCCGCAAGCCGAATTTCATGATCGTCATCACCGACCAGCAGAGCGGCAATCCCTATTGGCCGGAGGGCTGGGCGGAGGAGAACCTCCCGGCCATGCGCTGGCTCAAGGAGAACGGGATTACCTTCAACCGCGCCTACACCAACTCCTGCACCTGCTCTCCCGCACGCGCCACGATGCTCACCAGCCTCTACCCCGCGCAGCATGGCGTCACCGAGGTGCTCGAGTTCGACAACATCGCCCGGTTCGCTTCGGACGTAACGGCCGATCAGGGAGCGTCGCAGGCCGTCGGCATGAACGCCAAGGAGCGCCGCCAGCGCGGGATGACCAGCAACGTCCAGAACCTCGCGAAGGTCCTCAAGACGGCCGGATACAACGTGATCTTCAAGGGCAAGTGGCATCTCACCAAACCCGCCAACTTCGTGCGCGACGCCGAGCGGGGAATCGATCAGAAGTATTGGACCAAAACGGATGTGGAGCAGCTCGCGGAGCGCTACGGATTCGACGGCTGGACGTGGCCCGACGCCGGAGACAATCTGGCGATCGAGAACATGGGCGGCGGCACCACCAACAACGATCAGCGCTTCGTCGACGGCCACGGCCAGGCCGCCAAGTACGGCGAAGTGCCCTACGAGCTTCTCGAGCCGGAGAGCGCGATCCACTTCCTCAAGACCTACGACTCCGACAAGCCCTTTTGCCTGATCGTCTCGCTGGTCAATCCGCACGACGTGCTGGCCTATCCCAACATCTATCAGGACGCGGGCTACAAGGACGAGGACTTCCAGGACCTGCCGATCGACCGGCCGCCGACCTGGAACGAAGATCTATCGACCAAGCCGCAGAGCCAGTCGCAGTTCCGGGTGCTGGCCAACCTCGGCAACGGCCAGATCAACGCCGACGATACCGACCTGCAGCTCGGCTACTGTCGCTTTTACGCGTATCTCTGCCGGCTCGTCGATCAACAGGTCCTGCAGGTGCTCGACGCTCTCAAGGAAACTCCGCACTTCGACGACACGATCATCGTCCGCATCAGCGATCACGGCGACATGGCCATGTCTCACGGCCTGCAGCGGCAGAAGATGTTCAACATGTACGAGGAGACGGTGAACATCCCGTTCGTGATCTCCAACCCGAACCTGTTCAAGCATTGCAAAGGCGCGGAGACGGACTCGCTGGTGAGCCTGATCGACCTGCTGCCCACGCTGGCAAACCTCGCCGGAGTGCCTGATATGGACCACTGGGTCTTCAAGGGCAGGGATCTGTCGCCGATCCTTGCCAATCCCAAGGCCGAGGTACAGGGGCACATTCACTTCACCTACGAGGACCTCTACTTCTTCGTTCCCGCCGCGAATCACATGCGAGCGATCATCGAGGGGCGGTGGAAGTACGCGGTCTACTACGATATCTTCACGGACCTCCCGTTCGAGTACGAGATGTACGACCTGGACGTGCCCCGCGATCAGCGGGAGGTGGTGAACCTGGGCCATCACGACACAAAGGTTTCGCAGGAGGTAGAGATCGAGCGCGAGCGCCTGCACCAGAAGCTCATCCATGTCATGGAGACGCTCGGTACGTTCCCGCACGAGATCGAATGGCCCAAGCATTGGGGGGACCAGCGGTACGGGAAGTGAGCCAGAGCCCAGCGTCCGGCCGGCAGTGGCCGGGCGCCCGGTTGCCCGTGTTGGAGGGCGCATGCTAGCCTTAGACTGGTGAGAGGCCGGAGGACCTGACGATTCCGACCTTGACGCCAGCAATGATCTCTCAGTCGCGAGTCATCGCGAAGGGACATCGCATTCGAGATGTCGACCGCCTAGTGGCAAGCCATGGTGGGCGCGCCACTCTGTGGGTGAAAAAGAGCAGCCCACGTTTAGAGGATAACGAAGGTCCGCATGAGCTTCACTGGTACGAGCACCCTGGGATCGGCCGGGTGGAGCTGAAGCGGAAGCAGGTTACCGAACGATGATCGTCCAGTTGCGCGAACGGAGCCCGGACTACCCGGATCTGACGCCGGATCAGCCCTACGTGGTTCTCGG
>JANOCF010000712.1:0-3883 GCA_031412055.1 Holophagales bacterium
TCGAGCTCCAGGTCCGCGGTCTCGCAGCCCAGGATGCCGCTGTTGGCCAGGTTGTAACGGCCCGCGGCATGATCCTTGGACCAACGCATGTAGACGCTCCCCTTCATGCCTTGCGACTCCTCCAGTTCCAGAACAGGTAGACGGGCACGCCCAGCGCCAGCACCACCGTGGCAGCCAGGGCGTTGCGCAGATCGGCGAAGAACAGATTGACCACGATTCCGACCCCGGCCAGCGTGAACAGCAGCGGCACCAGCGGATAGGCCGGCGCCGGATACGGTCTCGGCGCGTCCGGCCGCTTGCGCCGGAAGACCATCAGCGCCACACCCGCCAGCGCGAAGAAGACCCAGTCGGCGAATACCGCGTAGCTGAGCAGCCGGTCATACGTATTGGTCAGCGCGAAGGCCGCGGCCAGCACGCCCTGGAGAAGGATGGCACGGGTCGGCGTGCGGAAGCGCGGGTGCAGGCGCGCCAGCGACTTGAAGAAGAGGCCGTCCGCCGCCATGGCGTAGTAGACCCGGGGCGCCGACAGCAGGGCCAGGTTGAGGAAGCCGAACGTCGAGACCACGATGAGCAGGCTCACCGCCTTGGCTCCGGTCTCCCCCATCAGCCGCTCGGCCAGGTCGGCGGCCGGCGTCTGGGTGGCGGCCAGCCCCTCGGCCCCGAGGACGTGCACGTACGCCACGTTCGCCCCCACGTAGACCAGGATCACGCAGGCCACGCCCATCAGGATCGCCCGCGGAAGATTGCGCTGCGGCTCCTTTACCTCCTCGGCCACGAAGTTCAGGTTCTGCCACCCGCCGTACGCGAACATCGCCGGCACCAGCCCCGCGAAGAACGCCGAGAGGAGCGGCAGCCCGCCCAGCCCCGGAGGGGCAACCGGCTCCATCGTCAGCCCCGACTTCCTCGTAAGGATGAACGCGCCCACGATCAGCAGCGCGAGCGCCACCGTCTTGGCGAAGGTGATGACGTTGATCAGCATCGCCCCGGGCTTGATCCCCAGGGCGTGGAACCCCGCGAGGCCGAGCATCATGCTCACCGCCAGCGCAGTGCCCGTTCCCGGAGGCATATCGATCAGCCGCGCCGCGTACTGGCTCAGCGCCACCGCCACCGCCGCCGTGGCTGCCGACTGAACGATCAGCAGCAGCGACCAGCCATAGAGAAAGGCCACCAGCGGGTGGAACGCCTCGCGGAAGAACGCGTACTGCCCGCCCACGCGAGGCACCACCGTGCTCAGCTCCGCGAACACGAACGCGCCGAGCAGCGCGATGAGCCCGCCCGCCACCCACACCCCGATGATCAGAAAAGGCGTGTGGACCGCCCGCGCCACCACATAGGGATTGATGAAGATGCCCGAGCCGATGATCCCGCTGATCACGATCATCGTGGCGTCGAACAGCGTCAACCGCCGGGCGAACCCCGGACTCGATTCAACGGCAGTCGGCACCGCTCCCCGGACGCCCACTCAGCCGTTCGCCTTGAGCTCGGCGACGACCATCCGGATCTGCTGGTCGGGCTCGTCCATGAGCGGGATGCTCCCCGCCCCGCGATGCCCGCCGCCGCCGTAGCGGGCCGCGACCTCGCCGACGTTGGTCTTGCACGTCCGGTTGAAGATGCTGTGGCCGAGCAGCAGCATGGGGAAGGCCCGGTTCGGACCCCAGTGGATGCGCACCGAGACGTTCGCCTCGGGGAACAGCGCGTAGACCACGAACCGGTTGCCGATGGGCACGTGGTCGAGACTCCGGAAGTCGGTGATCACCACGTTGCCGTCCAACCGGCTGCAGCTCCGGAGCTCCTCGATGAAACGATCGGTCTCGCTGTCCAGGATCTCGCAGCGCCGCCGGACGCCCGGCTCCTGCAGGACCTTCTCGATCGGCGCGCCGCCCTTGAGCAGCTCCAGAAGCTGGAGGAAATAGCTCTCGAACGTGCCCAGGCCCGTGCGGCCGTCGATCGTGAACCCGAGCTTGATATAGCGCTCGGGGGCGAGAACGTCGTCGGGCGTCAGGTTCGCCGAGTCCAGGCGGTCGGTCTCGCGCACCAGCTCGGCAAACTGGGGCATCGACGCCTCGCCGCCGTAGTACTCATAGACCAGGCGGGCCGCCGAGGGAGCCTGCGCGAAAGCTCCCGGGACGTCTCCTTGCGGGACGTTCGCCGTGGCCGTGTGCAGATGGTGGTCGAACCACATCGAGCAGTTGGGGTGATACGGCAGGTTCGCGACGATGTCGCCCTGCCGGATGTCCGCCCGCCCTTCCGTGATGTCCTGGGGATGGATGAGAGCGATGCCTTCGACCTCCTCGTTGAGGGTCAAAAGCACCGCACACGTCAGACCGTCGAGGTCACCGCGAGTTACGAGTCTCATGATTGCCAGGGATTATACTGTCCCTCCCCAGCCGTTTGACGGCACCGGAGTTAACATGAAACGCCCGCAGCTCGTTCAACCCGTGCCACCGCCCCGCGAAGCCGCCGACTGGAGCCCCGCATCCTGGCAGGCCAGGCCCGCTGCGCAGCAGCCGGTCTATCCGGACGCCGACCGTCTCCGGCAGGTGCTGGGCGAGCTCGCGAGCCTGCCGCCGCTGGTAACCTCCTGGGAGATCGAGCGGCTCAAGACCCAGATCGCGGAAGCCGCGCGGGGCGAGCGCTTCCTCCTCCAGGGGGGCGACTGCGCCGAGACCTTCGCCGACTGCACCTCCCCGGTCATCACCAACAAGCTCAAGATCCTGCTCCAGATGAGCCTCGTGCTCATCCACGGGCTGCGCAAGAGGGTCATCCGCGTCGGGCGCTTCGCCGGGCAGTACGCCAAGCCGCGCAGCGACGACCAGGAGCGGCGGGGCGACGTCTCTCTTCCCTCCTACCGGGGCGAGCTCATCAACCTGTCGCCCTACACCCTGGCGGACCGCACACCCAACCCCGAGCTGATGCTCCGCGGCTACGAGCGCTCCGCCCTGACCCTCAACTTCATCCGCTCCCTCATGGAGGGCGGCTTCGCCGACCTGCACCACCCCGAGTACTGGGACCTGGGATGGGTGCAGCACTCACCCCACGCCGCGGAGTACCACCAGCGCGTCGGCGCGATCCGCGACTCGGTCTGGTTCATGGAGACCCTCGCCGGACCGTCCGGGCGCGGGAGCGAGGTCGACCGGGTGGACTACTTCACCAGCCACGAGGGCTTGCATCTCCTCTACGAGCAGGCGCAGACGCGGCAGGTGCCGCACCGCGCGGGCTGGTACAACCTCGCCACCCACTTCCCGTGGATCGGCATGCGCACCGCCGTGCTCGGCGGCGCCCACATCGAGTACTTCCGGGGCCTCTGCAACCCCATCGCCGTCAAGGTGGGACCGGTCATGACGCCCCAGATGGTCGTGGAGCTGGCCGACGTGCTGGACCCCGAGCACGAGCCCGGGCGCCTCACCTTCATCCACCGCTTCGGCCAGAAGAAGATCGCGGACGGGCTGCCGCCGCTGATCGACGCGGTACGCAAGGCCGGCCGCACGGTCCTCTGGGTGTGCGACCCCATGCACGGCAACACCGAGTCCACGGCCAACGGCCTCAAGACCCGGCGCTTCGACTACATCCTGTCGGAATTGGAACAGGCCTTCGACATCCACGAGGCCGCCGGCTCCTACCTGGGAGGCCTCCACTTCGAGCTGACCGGAGAGGACGTGACCGAATGCGTGGGCGGCGCCCGCAATCTCTCCGAGACAGACCTCCAGCGCGCCTACCACTCGACCGTGGACCCGCGCCTGAACTACGAGCAGGCCCTGGAGATGGCCCTGCTCATCGCCCGGCGAGGCGGGCGCAAGCCGCCGCAGAGCTGAGCCCTCACCCCCCGGCCCCCCCCCGGCCCCCTCTCCCGCTCCTCCCAAGCACACCCTCCCCGGGAGAGGGG
>JANOCF010000713.1:0-7811 GCA_031412055.1 Holophagales bacterium
AGCGCCGTCAGCCGTCCGGACGAAGCCTGCATCTCGCCCCGGAGACCCCGCTCGAACCGGTCCAGCGCCTTGTCGTAGGAACACACCGGAGTCTCGGCATGCTCGAGCTCCTTGAGGGTGCGCGCGCAGGCGGGGCAACCCTTCAGGAGATGGGCGACGACGGAGCGGTTCTCCTCGCGGCTGGCGGCTCCGGCGGCGAAGCGCTGCAGATTGTCCTTGGAGATGGGGTGCTGCATGGGACTTCCTCCCCACGGCCCTGGCAGGCCTGCGAGGCACCCGGGGTGCTCCGGGCGCCTCTTATCCAGGGAGTGACGGAAGTCGCCGTTTCATTTCAGTTGACGCATGAAAAGCCGTATCGCTCCTATCTTTCACGGAACGCGGCTCCCGCCTGGTTGTAGCCCACGCCGGAGCCGATCATCACCACCAGGTCGCCCGACTTGATCTTTCTCTTTTCCCGCGCGTCGTGGAGGGCCATGGGCACACAGGCCGAACCTGTGTAGCCCCACTCCTCCATGACCGTGTGGGTGCGCTCCATGGGCAGCCCGAGGTCGGCCATGACCAGCTCGATCGAGGGCTTGCGCACCTGGGTAAAGATCAGGAAATCGATGTCGCCGACCTCGAAGCCGCCCTCCCGCGCGAGGCGCCGCACCAGGCGCGGCCAGCCCTCGTGATTGATCTCCGGGGGGTAGCGCTGCACGAGCTTGACCGTGGTCCGGCCTGCCCTGACCGACTCCTCGGTCGCGGGTTCGGCCGTACCGCCGGAGTAGATGCCCCAGTAGCCCGCGTAGGAGCCGTCCGCCTGGAACGCGGCATTGAGGAAGCCCGGCTCGGACGAAGGCTCCAGCACGGCCGCGCCCGCGCCGTCGCCGTAGAAGAAGATCATCGGATCGTCCGGCGCTGCCAGGCGATGCATCAGGTAGACGCCCACCACCAGCACGGTCTTGAGAGACGGGTTGGAAGCGATCAGTCCCGCGGCGGCGGCGAAGCCGGTCGGAAACGACGCGCAGGCGCAGCCCACGTCGAAGGTGCCGGCGTTCTTCGCTCCGAGCTTGCCCTGGAGGACCACCGAGGTGGCCGGCGTCAGGTAGTCCGGCGAGTCGGTCCCGAGGATGATCAGGTCCACGTCCCCGGGTTTGCGGCCCGCGGCGTCCAGGGCGTGTTGAGCCGCCCGCAGAGCCAGGTCGGAGGTAGCCCAGTCGTCGGGCGCCCACCAGCGGCGGCGGATGCCGGTCGAGACTTCCATCTTGGCCACGAAGTCCGCGGACTCGGGGAAGCTCTCCCGCAGGAGGTCGTTGGAGATCTCCCGCTCGGGAAGGCAGAGGCCGGTGGAGACGAGGGACGCGTACCGCTCAGGCATCAGGACTCCGCTGATCGTCGAGGAATTCCAGGAGGACCCGGGTCACGTCGGCGGGGTTCTCCACCGCCATGCCGTGCGGCGCGCCCGGAAGCAGCTCCAGGCGGGCGTAGGGGATGGCTTCCACGAGAGCGCGGGAGTGTTCCAGGGGAAACATCACGTCCCGCCCGCCGGCAACCACCAGGACCGGGCAGCGGATCGCGCCCAGGTGGGGCCTCAGGTCGAGCCCTTCGAGGGAAGAAAGGAGCCCGGCGATGCCCCGGAACCAGATGGCCGGCAGAGCCGCGACCCAGTGACGGTGGAAGGCCAGGGCCGGCGCCTGCTTCTCCAGGTACTCGGGGGTGTAGGTGCCCGGAAGGAGGAAATCCAGCACCCGGCCGCCATCGCCGCCATCGGCCGCGGCCAGGCAGAGCTCCCGCAGCTCGGCCGTGGACTTCCAGGTCTCGGGAGTGATCCTCTCGGTCGTGGCGATGCCGCAGACGGAGGCCGCGCGCTCCGGATGAAGGGAGGCGACACGCAGGGCCAAGAGGCCGCCGTAGGAGGTGCCCACGAGATGAACACGCTGGAGGCCCAGAGTGTCCAGCAGCTCGACCACGTCGCGCACGTGGGCTTCCAGGGTCGGCTCGGGCTCTCCCGGAGACAGGAGCTGCCCCCGGAGATCGCAGCGCACCACCTGGAAGCGCCCGGCGAGAGGAGCCGCGACGGGCTCCCAGGCCGCGATGGACATGAGTCCGCCGTTCAGGAGAAGGACGGGCTCCCCGTGGCCTTCAGTTCGATGGGTCAGCATGATGGGTATCCACCAGATAAAGCTTTCGAAGCTCCCCCTTGACCACCTTGCCGTAGGCGGTACGGGGGAGGCTCTCCACAAAGCGGAACTCGCGGGGAATCTTGTACCGGGCGAGCCGCCCGCCCAGGAACTCGGAGAGATCCTCGGCAGTTGGAGACTCCTCTCCCGATACGATGAAGGCCACTCCCATCTCACCCCACGTGGGATGCGGCACGCCGACGACGGCGGCGTCCCGGACTTGCGGGTGGAGCACCAGCTCTCCCTCGATCTCGGCCGGGTAGACGTTGACGCCGCCGCTGATGATCATGTCCTTCTTCCGTCCCGCGATCCAGTGAAAGCCCTTTTCGTCGCGCCGCGCCAGGTCTCCCGTATGGAACCAGCCGTCGGAGTCCAGGGCGGCAGCCGTGGCCTCGGGGCTGTTCCAGTAGCCGCGGCAGACGTGAGGACCGCGGATCAGCAGCTCCCCCACCTCTCCGGCAGGGACCTGATTCCCATCCTCCTCCACGAGACGGGTCTCGGTGAACATGAGCGGCTTGCCGATCGATCCTGGATGTGACGCCGACTCCTCCACCGTCATGGAGAAACAGTTGACCCCCACCTCGGTCATTCCATAGCCCTGCTTGAAGACCACGCCCCGCTGCTGGTAGGTCGACAGGATCCACGCCGGCAGGGGCGCTCCGCCGCTGATCAGCCAGCGCACGCGGCCCAGGTCCACCGTCCTGAACTCGGGCGCCTCCGAAAGCATCTGGTAGATCGTCGGGACTCCAAGGACTACCGTGGCCCCCTCGGCTTCGAGGGTACGCCAGACCTCGGCGGCGTCGAAGCTCCGGTGCAGGATCAGCGTCCCGCCGATCGTGATGATGGGGACCAGGAAGGCCCCGAGACCGCCCGCGTGGTACAGAGGGGTGAAGATCGGGCTGACGTCGTCCTCGCGGAGCTGCCAGCCCACCGTGGTGTTGTAGCCGTTCCAGACGACCATCCGGTACGGCAGCATGACCCCCTTGGGCCTGCCCGTCGTGCCGGACGTGTAGAGCAGGCACCAGAGGTCCTCGGGGCCGCCCTTCTCCCTCGAAAACGGAGCGTCGGGAAGAGACGCGGACAGCTCCGCTAGCGTGGGATCGCCGCAGCCTTCGTCCAAGGCCACCCACCGGGGCACGCTCACCAGCTCCTTCAACTCCCGGACCTTGTCGGCGTGCTCCGCTCCGTAGAAGAAGGCAGCGGGAGCAGCGTCCTCCAGGATGCCGGCCATCTCGCGGGGCGTCAGCCGGGTTCCCAGCGGGACGAAGACCACCCCGGACTTGGGCGCGGCGAAGAAGGCGTCGAGGATCTCCGGCCGGTTGTCGGCCAGGAAGGCCACGCGGTCCCCCTTCGCCAGTCCCAGGGCCTCGCGCCAGACCCGCGCCTGGCGCACCGAGCGGGCATCCAGCTCGGCGTAGGTGAAGCGCTCGCCCGTGGGCACGTAGACCAGTGCGGTCTTGTCAGGAGTCAGGCGAGCCCGCTCGCCCAGCAGGTCGCCGTGCAGCAGCACGTCAGGTCCCGATCACCAGGCCGCCGTCCACGGACAGCACCGTTCCGTGGACGAACGAGGCCGAGTCCGACGCCAGCCAGAAGTAGGCCTCGGCGATGTCCCGCGGTTCCCCCATGCGGCCGATGGGCGTGTGCTGGACCATGGAGTCGAGCACCTTCTCCGGCATGGCCTTGACCATCTCGGTCGCGATGAAGCCCGGGGCCACGGCGTTGACCCGGATGCGGTACCGGCCGAGCTCGCGCGCCCAGGTTTGGGTCATGTTGATCACGCCCGCCTTGGTGGCGGCATAGTTGGTCTGACCGAAGTTGCCGTACAGGCCGACCACGGACGACGCGTTGAGGATCGCCCCGCCCCGTCCGCCTTCGATCATGCGCGGCGCCACGGCCCGGGTGCACAGAAAAACCCCTTTGAGATTGACCGAGACCACAGCGTCGAAATCGGTCTCGCTCATCTCGGAGAGCTTCTGGCCATCCTTCCACTTGACGAGCTGATTGTCACGCAGGATCCCCGCGTTGTTGACCAGCACGTCGATCCGTCCCCAGCGCTCCGCCACCTCGGCCACAGCCGACTCCACGGACGCCGCATCGGTCACGTTCACCTTCTGGAAGAGGGCGTCGGGAGCGCCGGCCTCCTTGAGCTCGGAGACCAGCTCTTCCGAAACCTTTTCGGTGACGTCCCAGGCCGCGATCCGGGCGCCGTCCTCCGCAAAGCGCCGGGCCGTGGCGCGGCCGATTCCGGCGGCGGCACCCGTGACGATCACCACCCGTTCAGACATCTAGAACAGCCACCGCAGACCGAGCTGGATCTCGCGGCCGGGCAGCGTCGCACGGAAGCGGCCGAAGTTCGGGTTTGCCCGGAACGCCAGCGCCGGGTTGGCCAGTGTCGGACCGGAGAGAAACTCCGCGCCGTCGATCGAATTGACATCGTAGTTGGTGTTGTTCAGAACGTTGAAGCCCTCCACGATCACATCCAGCCGCTGATCGCCGAACAGGGCGAAGCCCTTGGTCAGGCGGAGGCTGAGCTGGCGGAAGACCGGCCCGTCCTCGGAGTTGCGATCGACGCCCGTGGGGCGGTCCGAGTTCTTGCCGTCGCCGTTGCGGTCGTAGCCCAGGCGGCGGTTCCACGGCTGGCCCGAGCCGTACTCATAGATCGGCGCCACCGTGATCGCCCACGGCATGCGGAAGATGCCGGTGAGCACGAAGCGATAGCGCTCGTCGGCCCGGCTGCGGCCGTACTCCGCGTCGATGTTCGATGGATCGTTCGGATAGCCGAAGGGGAACTCGGGACTGAAGTCGTCGGAAATGTTTTTCTTGTCGGCCACGGTCACCGAGGCGGTGACGAGGTCGTTGCGCCGCAGGGTGCCGTTGAGGCGCAGGATCAGCGCCTTGTACTCCGACCGGCCGTCGTTGGTGTACATGTTGATCTGGTTGAACGACCGGTTCAGACGCACCGGCCGCGCGTTACCGCCGAAGTTCACGTCCCGGATCACGATCTCGTTGTCGCCCTCGGACCAGACCGCCTCGGTGTCGAGGAAGAAGCGGCTGGCGCCGAAGCCGTGGGTCCAGCCCAGGCTGGCCTGGATCGACTCAGGGGTCTCCAGATCGGGCGACAGGAGCGCGATGTCCGGGTTCAGCAGCACGCCCGTGTTTCGGGGGTTGTTCGGGTCGAGGATGAAGGGAGGCGTGTTGAGGCCCAGCAGCGCGCCGTTGACCCGGGTCCGCAGGATGCGTCCGCCGGTGAATCCGTTCTGCTGCCGTTCGGTCAGAGCCGGCACCAGGAGGAAGCGGCCGTTGAACAGGCCCACGCCGCCGCGGACCACGTCGCGCCCCCGGGAGGTCGTGTCCCACGAGAACGACAGACGCGGCTGGAAGTCGTCCGTGTCCTTCTCCCGGGCCTCCGGCACCAGCGGATGCGTGAAGCCGGGGTTGTTGCCGCCGTCGTCCAGGTCGTAGCGCAGACCGGCGATGAACGACACGTTGGGCCGCACCCGCCACTCGTCCTGGACGAAGGCGGAGTAGCGCGTCGTGTCCATCGAGACATCGGCCGAGCCTTCGCCGTAGGAGTAGGCCAGGGGAAGAGCGCGGGTGTCGGTCACATAGATGAAGAGCCCCTCCTGGAAGGTATCGATCCGCAGCCGGTCCTCGGCATGGAGGATCGACGCACCGAGCTTGACGTCGTGCGCACCGCCCTGGGCGTTCCAGTGAAACGTGTCGCGCAGCTCGTACATGTCGCCCTCGCCGAGGAGGTCGCCGAGGATGTTCGAGCCGGTCTGGAGCGTGTTGCCCGAGGAGAACCACTCGGACACGCCGTTGGAGTTGGTCGGCTCGTCGTACTTGCGGGTGCCGGCCTGGGCGCGCAGCTCGTTGATCGCCTGGCTCGCATGGCTGCCCAGGACGCCGACATCCTCCAGCGTCAGGTTCCAGTTGTCCCGGTTCAACTGCTGGCCCGCCGCCAGGGAGACCACGCCGCCGACGCGGAAGTTCTCCTCCTCGTACTTTTCATAGGCCAGGTTGCCCGACAGCGAGTGGGCGTCGGTCAGCCGATGGTCCAGCTTGACGAAGCCCAGCGTCTGATCGAAGGGGTGCTCCACGTCGTCGGCCAGGGAGCCGTAGGCGCCGCCGGGCCGGAAGAAGGCGACGTTGTCCTCGTTGATCTGCTCGAACGAGAGGAACCAGTGCGTCCGGTCCTCGACGAGCGGGCCGCCGAACGTGAAGCCGTACTGGGCGCGGGAGAAGTCGGCGCCCTCGTTTTCGAGCGCGCCGGGCTCGCGCAGGCTTTCGGCGCGATAGAAGCCGAACGCCGTGCCGTTCACGTTGTTGGTGCCGCTGCGGGTGATGATCGACAGGGCGCCGCCCGCGGTGCCGCCCACCTCCGTGTCGTAGCGGCTGTTGATCACCCGGAACTCGCCGATGGCGTCCTGGCTGAAGCGGATCTTGGAGAGACCGAGGGCGGGGTCGGTGAAGTCCACGCCGTTGACCAGGATGGTCGACTGGCTGGCGTTGCCGCCCGCGCCGACCACCGGGCCGCCGCCGATGAAGCGGAAGCCGCCGCGCTCGCGCTGCACGCCGGGAGCGATGAAGGCCAGGCGCTGGAAGTCGCGGTCGGGCACGGGCAGCGACTCGATCTGCTCGGGTACGATGTTGGTGGAGCTGTCCGTTTTGTAGACGTCCACCAGCGGGACCGTGGAGCTGACCGTGATGCTCTCGGACACGGCCGCGCTCAGCTCGGCGCGCACCTGAACGGTCTGGCCCACGCGCAGGACCACCTCCTCCCGGCTCACCGGGGAGAAGCCCTCCAGCTCGAACGTAGCCTTGTAGGTGCCGGGCGGCAGGGCCGGCAGGGCGGCAGCCCCGGCCTCGCCGGTGACCCCGACCCGCGTCAGACCCGTCTCCAGGTTCGCCAGGGTGACGGTGACCCCCGGCAGGGCGGATCCGTCCGGATCGTTCACCTGCACCTCCACGCTCGCGGTGCTCACCTGGGCCACAGCCGGGATGACGCCGAGGAAAACCAGGGCCAGGGCAAAAGCCAGGCGCTGGAAAACCCCTCTACGAGTCCGGATTTCGCACTTCGTCGACATGATCGTTCCCTCCTTGCGATGAATGCGGTTCCGTTTCGAGATCCGTTTTGAGATCCATAGGGGCGCCGGCCTCCGGGCGCGGCAGCAGGCCGAGGCGCAGCACCTTGGCGAACTCCCCCACCGCGTGTCTGGGCTCCAGCCCCAGATGCATGGGCACGCCGAAACACTTTTCGACGGTGTAGTAGTAGAAGAACCAGCGGGTGGCGAGCATCACGCCGACCAGGGGATCGACACCCTCGGCGATCTCGCCCTTGCGCTTCATGTCGGTGACGCGGTCGGCGTAGGCGTTGCGGAAGCGGTCTGCCATCCGCTCATAGAAGGCCCGGATGTGCTTGCCCTTGAACTCGATGACGTCGATGTAGATGAGCAGGATGCTCGGCGCATTCGCGGTGACCACCTGCTCGATGGCCTCGGCCATCTCTTCGAGATCGTCGGGAAAACGCGCCGCCGCGAAGATGCGGTTGAGCGGCAGGTCGGGGTCGAGGAGCACTTCCCAGTACCGGTCGATCAGGCGCTGGAAGATCTGCTCCTTGTTGCCGAAGTGGTGGTACAGGTTGCCGACCGA
>JANOCF010000714.1:0-3657 GCA_031412055.1 Holophagales bacterium
GCTAGTCCTCTTCTTCAGGCTGGCGGAGCGGCGTGGTGTGGTATCATTTCGCCCGCCGTATTCTTACAACAAGGAGCTTTGAATGAAGAGAGCAGCCGTGTGCCTGGCTGGCGCGCTTGCCCTGGCCTGCATGTTCCCCAGCGACGCCTCCGCCGCCGGTAAGTCCGACGTCACCGTCAACAACGAGTCGGAGTGGGCAATCCATCACTTCTTCCTGTCGCCGATCGACCAGGACGAGTGGGGTGCCGACCAGCTCGGCGATGAGGTCATCAAGAACGGCGGCTCGTTCACCCTGACCGGCGTCACGTGCGACTCCTACGACGTGAAGCTCGTGGACGAAGACGGCGACGAGTGCGTGGTGGCCGAAGTCGACATCTGCGGCAGCGACGACGAGTGGACCATCAGCGACGAAGACCTGCTCGAGTGCGAAGGATATTGAACTGAGCCTGAGCTGAAACGAAGACCCGGACAGCCCCTCGGCCGTCCGGGTCTTTCGCGTTTTACGGGTTGCAGGAGAAGGTGACGGTGTCCTGCACCGGGTCCGCCGCGTTCCCTCCCGGGTTCTTGTACTCCTTGACCACGCCCGTCGTGGTGTCCGTCACGGTGACGGTGAAGTCCACGTTGGTAGTGGCCGCGAAGAACACCCAGTAGTTGCCGAACGGCTGGCAGGCGTCGAGCACCTTGATCAGCATCTCCTTGTTTTCCTGACCGAAGAACCAGACCAGGGCGGAGTCGTCGGAGACGGGCTCCACGCGTCCGGCGCCCGTCTTGCCATCCGGGGTCCGCCACACCACCTCGATCTTGAAGCGGTTGCCGGACAGGCAGCCCGTGCTGCCGTCCTCGACGCAGCCGGCGGTCTGGCCGTCGTCGTCCAGGATGGTCAGGGTGGTCTCGCTGTCGGAGTCGTCCAGGGTGGCCCCGCCCGCGGGGTTGGAGAGCGCCAGGCGCAGGCTCTCGTTGCCCTCGGTCTTGGAGTCGTCGAGGATCGGGATCCGGACGGTCTTGTCGGACTTCTCGTTGGCGGCCCAGTTGAGGGTGACGGCGGTGGCCGTGTAGTCCTCGCCGGCGCGGGCGCTCAGGTCGCTGGTGGAGACCCTGACGCTCACTGCGCCCACGGCGCCGCGGGAGCGCTCAACACGGACGGTCGCGAAGGCCTGGCCCTCGATCACCTGGAAGCCGAAACCCTCGAACTCGAACTGGCCGTTGCTGCTGCCGTTCCCCCCGCCGTTGTCGTCATCGTTGTCGTCATCGTTATCGTCGTCGAACCCATCTCCCTCCTCCAGGATGCGGAGGATGGACGTGCCGCGGGTCGCGCTCAGGCCGGCGCCGCCCGTGGGGTTGCTCAGCACCAGCCGCACGGTCTCGTTGCCGTCGTCGGTGGCGTCGTCGAGGATCGGGATGATGAACGACTTCGAGCTGCCGTCGCCGGGACCCCAGGTCAGGGTGCCGGACACGGGCGTGTAGTCCTGCCCGGCCTGGGCCGTGCCGTCCTGGGTGCTGTACTGGACGCTCACCGAACCGGTCTCGCCCTGCGAGCGCTCGACCGTGATCACGGCCTGGCGCGACTCTTCCAGGGCGATGAACTCGCGCTCGTCAAACTTGATCGTGCCGGCCCGGTTGCCGTCGTCGTCATCGTCGCCGTCGTCGTCCGGATCGTCATCGTCGTCATCGCCGTCGTCATCTCCGCCTCCTCCTCCGCCGCCTCCGCCCCCGCCACTCCCGCCGTCATTGGCGAGGATCCGGACCGTGGTCGAGCCCCGCTCCGAGTCGATCCCCGCGCCGCCCGTGGCGTTGCTCAGGGTGATCTGGAAGGCTTCGAGCCCTTCGGCCGTGGAGTCGTTCGCAATCGGAATGGAGATGGTTCTGTCGCTCCCGTCGCCCGCGCCCCAGCTCAGGGTGCCGGAGGCCGCGGTGTAGTCCTGGCCCGCGATGGCGGTGCCGTTGGCGGTGCTGTACCGGACGGAGACCGCTCCGTCCTCTCCGTTGGAGCGCTCGATGCGGATCGTCGCCGAGGCCGTATCTTCAGAGACCTCGAAGCTCTCCTCGTCGAACTTCAGGATGCCGGGGCCGTCGGCGAGCGCCGCTGCCGGCAAGAGGGCCAGGGCTCCCGTCAGCAGGAGCCTGGAAAGTCTGGATGTCATGGGTTCTCTCCTTTTCGAATACCTCATCCATTCTCTTTGGACAGGGAGATCGCCCGGCCGGAACACCGATTGACTCGGAGACGCGCGCCCTGTAATCTCCGGGGAGACGAACGAACGAGGGCCGGGATTTCCCGGCCCTCGTTTTTTTATGCCCGGAGGAACAAAAGATGCCCCACGACCTGATCCGCCGTTTCGAGGATGGGACCCTGCCGGCCTCGGAGTTTCGCCACAGGCACCACGTCCACGTGGCCTGGATGTACCTGAAGGAAGATCCGCCGCTGACGGCGCTGGCGCGCTTCATTGCGGGGCTGAAGCGTTTTGCGGACCATATCGGCCGCCCGGACGTCTACCACGAGACCACGACCTGGGCGTACCTGCTCCTGATCCACGAGCGCATGGCGCGCTCGGAGGAGGAGCAGACCTGGGAGGAGTTCGAGGCGCGGAACCCGGACATCTTCCTCTGCAAGCCGTCCGTGCTGGAGGCCTACTACCGCGAGGAGACGCTGGCTTCAGACTTGGCGCGGCGGGTGTTCGTGATGCCCGACCGGTTTCTCAGCGAGGTGGACGAGTCCGCAGCCTCTCCCGCGCCGCGAGGATGATGTCGATCGCAACTCTTCTGGGCGTCCCGGGGAGCACCTGCCTCAGTCTGTCCGGACTGGTGCCGGCCAGCGCGTGGATGTTGTCCATCCCCGCTTCCTGGAGTCGCCGGCTCCGGCCCCTGCCGATGCCGGCGATCGCAGTGATCGGAGCCGGGGCCGCCACTGGTGCCACCGATGCCGGTCCTCCGCTGAAAGCGGCGCGCGCTTCCCCACCGCCGCAGCAGCCTCCACCCGGGGACGGCTCTCCGGCAACACGGGGAGTCGGAGAGAGCGGGCAAAAGCCCCCCGCCGGGATGGGCGGACGGGTCGCCGGCACCTGGTCGTAGAGCAGCTCCCAGCCCAGCACCGCCAGGTCTCCGGGCGACTGCGCGACGAAGGTCACCGGCACCTGCGCCGGCTCCGGGAACCTCAGATCGAGGCTCCGGACGTCGAACGCCATGCCCGCGGGCACCACCAGCCGCAGCTCGGCCCGAACCGCCCCTGCCGGCGCGGTGCCCCTCGCGGACAAGCCGTCGAAGCCTTCGGCCGGCAGCTCCCACGAGGAAGCTGTACCCGCCGGCAGCCAGAGGATCTCCACCCTCGCCGACGTCAACGCCGGCTGGACAGGCACGCTCCGGCCCCGGATCTCTAGGATGAAGTCGCGTCCCTCCCCCAGCTCGATCTCCTGGGAGACCGCGGCCTCGCGGGTGCCGGCGTTGCGCAGGCGCAGTCCGGCGCTCTGCGCGGTCACGGAGAAGCCCGGCGTCCCTTCCGGTACCAGCCGCCAGGGCTCGGGCACGCCCGCCCCGATCAGCTCGCCGTTGACGACCGAGGCGGCCGTGCCGCGGAAGGAGGCGCCGTCCACCAGCGCCGCCACCCCGGCCGGCGCCCGGAAGCGCACCTCCGCCTGCGTCGCTCCCGGCGGCGCCTGGAGGCGC
>JANOCF010000715.1:0-2516 GCA_031412055.1 Holophagales bacterium
GGGTTGGTACAGCCGCTTCCAACGACAAGGCCCGCTTCGATCTGGCACGCTGGAAGATGTTCGACCAGTGGATCGTCAAAATGCGCGATGCGGGCGTGGTCGCTCATATGTGGTTCTTCGCGGATGACTCCGGCTTCGGCAACCTGTCGGACGTGGACCGTATCCGCCTGATCCGGTACGCCATGGCCCGTCACTCCGCCTACGTGAACACGATGTACGTGGTCACCCTGGAGTGGCAGGAGGGCTGGAGCACCTCCGAGGTGAACAGCCACGTCAACTCGCTGCACGGCGTCAACCCGTGGGCACGGCTGGCGAGCGTGCACGGTACGCCTGGCAACTTCTCCTTCCCGACCGCGTCCTGGGCCGACTACATGGACATCCAGGCGGGCAACGCCGTCAGCCACGCGACGGTCCATAAGAGCTCGCTCTACCACAAGTCGGCGGCGCCGAAGCCGTTCATCCAGGAGGAGCACGGGCTGGGCGCGGAGGACACGGTCCACCGGCAGCGCGCTTGGGCGGCCTTCACCGGCGGTGCGGCGGGCGTGGGCACGGGCTCGTTTCTCAAGCACCTCGTGACCTTCACCAAGCAGGTATCCTGGCACCTGATGGACCCGGCCGACTCGCTGGTCAAGTCCGGTTCCGCATATGGCCTCGCCCAGAACGGCAGTGCCTATGTCTTCTACCTCTACAGCGGCGGAACGGTCAGCGTCGATCTGGCCAAGGCCACGGGCACGCTCACGGCCCAGTGGTACGACCCCCGTACCGGAGCCTTCCGTGCAGCCCCCTCGGTCATCGGCGGCGCAGCGCGCAGCTTCACGGCACCCGCGAGTGGTGACTGGGTTCTCTACATCCGCAAGTAGGTCTTCCCCAAAGTTTCCGTACCTCGGAAGCACACCCGCATAAGGCCGCCGGGATCCCGGCGGCCTTATTGCCTGCATCAGGCATGGGTTTTGCTATAAAAATGTTCATTGTCCGGAGGTATGAGCTATGCGTTCATTTCTATGCGTCATCTGCGTTCTGGCATGGGAGAGTGTTGCCATGGCGACCCCTTTGTCTCTCGTGCATGACCTCGCTGGGCCGGGACTGCAGGTTGCTCATGGTGGGATAGGGCTGCAGGGAGTGGGCTCGAGCTCGCGCAGCTTCCCGGTCCATATCGGGGGACCTGTCGAGCTCGCCCTGCTCTACTGGACCGGACGTGACCGTCCTTGCTTGCCGGACCCGGAGACAGGAATCTGCGGAGTCGGTGAAGAGCCCTATCGCGACCAGATTCTGCTGCTGGACAACGCTCCTGTCATAGGCACCGTCGCCGGGACGGAGTTCCAGCCGGATACGAGCCGGGGAATGATCCTCAACATAGGGTATGTGGCCGACGTGACCGAGGCGGTTCGGACTCGGGGAACGGGCCCGCAATCCTTCTCGGTCGCGGACGGGGACAGGCGCAGCAACCTGGCCGACCTGAACGGCGCCGGGCTGCTCGTGGTGTACACCGCTCCGGGCAAGCCGGCTGCCCGCGTTCTTGTCTTCCACGGCCTGGACTTCGCCTATGGCGAGGACCGGACGCCGGGACCAACGCGGATCACCGAGGCGATCACCTTTTCTCACGATGCGGCGCGCTCCGCCCGGACTGGGTCGCTGGTGATGTTCGTGGGGGATGCCAGCCCTGGCGGACCCGACCGGATCGACGTCGGGCTCGAGCCCAGCATCTCTGAAGCGATCGACGGCTCGGCGGGAGGGAGATGGGATGCCGACCGGTTTCCGGTCTCGATCCGGGCGGGGAGCCTGGCGACCACGGTCCGCCTCGCTTCGGAGCCCTGGGGACGGAACCCCGATTCTCTGCTCTGGGTAATGGCCAGCTTGACGCTCCCCCTGCCTGTCCCGAGCGGCTGCTCCACCACCTATTGGCACGCCGACGACGATCAGTGGAAACTGTCCGGTCTCCCTCTCTCGCAGCGGGTCAAGTTCGTCTTTCCCGCCGCGAGCCGTTACGCTCTGGTGGGGGAGGCGACCCTGCGCACCGCCCTGCGGTTCCAGGATTCGGGAGGACTCCTCGGCGCTGCCAAGTCGCTGGTCCGGGAGGGCTCCGCGGCCGTGCTCAACGGCGCTCACCCGAAGCTCGAGTATCCCCTGACCCGGACCCTGGCGATCACCCGGATCAACGACACGCTCCGCAGCGGCGACGAGGCCGCAATCCGCGCCCTCGCTGCCGAGCTGATGGAGGCCAACGGGGCGAAGTGCCCCCTGCCTACCAGTTGAGATCGTTTTCGTAGCCGAGCTTGACGAGCAGGTCTCCCGCGTTGTCCTTGAAGACCTGCTTGTCCTCGTCGGTGAAGTGGTTCTTCCAGTCTCCGGCGACACCCTTGCGATAGAAGCGCTTGCGGTCTTCCTGACCGCTCTCCCGGCCGGCGTAGAATTTGAACGAGGAGCGTTCCAAGATGTCCTGGAGCAGGCGGTCGTCGTGCGGGAGGTCGAGGAACTGGAAGAGCTCCCGGGCTACCGTGGGACCGTCGCCGAGCAGC
>JANOCF010000716.1:0-2613 GCA_031412055.1 Holophagales bacterium
CGCGCTCCGGCAGCCGATCGGCTTCGCCCGGGTCTGGGAGGACCGAGGCTCGGGCGCCACCCTGGACGGCGCCGTGTGGAGACCCATTCCGCCCGCTGGATACGTCTGCTCCGGCCACGTCTCCCAGCGGGGATACAACGCCCCTTCGTTGACGGATCCGAACTACTCGCCTTACGTCGACCGGTATGCCTGCCTGCGCAGCGATCTGGCGACGCCGGCAAGCCTCGGCAACGTGATCCGCAACGTGGACGCCGACAACGACGTGACCCTCTACAGGGTCGGCCCTCTGAACGTGATCTATGCGATCTTGGGGCTGGCTCCAAACCAGCCGGCGGAGCAGACCTACGTGCCGATCATCCCGTAAGGACATAGGCGCTAACTTTGTCCATGGTTGCGATGTAGGGGCGCAGCATGCTGCGCCCTGGGCGGGGGTTTCCCCAACAAAGTGAACAGCCCGGCATGCGAGCGTGAGGGCGCAGCATGCTGCGCCCCTACATCCAACAACGGTACTGGGAGCTAGCGACTATGCCTGGCCTCCCTCGCTTCGCGGGAGAGGGCGGACTTCGCGGTTCTACCCCTTGCCCTTCCCCTGCGGCGGGGGCATCTTCTTCAGATTCTCCAGGCTGGCCTTGGCGTTGGCATCGTTCGGGTTGATCGCCAGCACCTGCTCCAGGAGCTTCTGCGCCTCGGACGGCTTGCTCTGGAGCATCATGACCACCGCGAGGTCGTTCATCGCCGGGACATGCCGCGGGTTGATCGCCAGAACGCGGCGAAGCTCCTTCTCCGCCTCCGGCAGGCGGCGCGGGAGGATCAGCACCGCGCCGCGCTGGTAGATGAAGTCGATGTTGTTCGGGTCCTGCTTCAGGGCCGCGTCCGCCGCCTTGAGGGCGCCCTCCGCGTCCTTGGCGCGGAGCAGAAGCTGAACCTCCAGGATCCGAGCCCGGTCGTTGGCCGGGTTGGCCGCGATCTCGCGCCGCACCGCCACCAGCGCCTTGTCGACCTGGCCCGCGGTCACCAGGCGCATGGCTTCTGCCATGTCCGGGCTGAGCGCGGCAGCGGTACCGGCCGTACCGGCAGGGGCAGCGGGAGCGGCGGCGCTGGCGGCGGTCGTCGGCGGACGGACGGCGGACGCGGCGGCGGCGATCTCCTGGGCCTTCTGGCGCGCCCGGGTCGCATCCTGTGTCCGCCCGGCCGAGGTCAGCGCTTCGGCATACGCCTCCCAGGCGTCCTGGCTCGACGGATTGAGCCGCGTGCCCTTCTCCAGCAGGGGCAGCGCCGCCTGCGCGTTCCCCGACCCCAGGAGCAGACGGCCGTACTCTACCGCCACGCCCGCGGCCGGGCGGGGATCGCCGACCCCCTTGGGATCGTCCGGAAGCTTGTCGACCAGCGGCTTCAAGGTGGCCATGGCCGCCTGGGTGTCGCCCGACTGGCGCTGCGCCCTGGCCACGAGCAGGGTCAGGCCGGGATGGCCGGCGGCGCGACCTTCGAGCAGCTTCAGCGCCGCGGCCGGGTTGCCCGCCAGAAGGTGAGCTTCGGCCAGGGAGCGGCGGATTTCCAGGTCCACACCCGCCGGATGGTTCTTCTCCAGCGGCTGCAAGAGCGCGAGCGCGGTCTTGCCGTCGCCGCGCTGGATGCGCGCCTGGGCGCGCAGGAGCTGGATGGCCGGCTCCTTCTCGGACAGGCCGGAGAGAAGGTCCTCGGCCTCCATGGGACGCTCGAGCCGCAGGGCCAGGGTGGCCGCGGTCATGCGCGACTCCAGGTCCTGGGGGTCGCGGAGGGCGTAGGGCCGGAGCACCCGGTACGCCTCGATGATCTTGCCCTGGCGGCTGAGCAGCAGGCCCAGCTCCCGGGCCGCGGGCGAGATGGGCGACTTCTCCACCGAGCGCTGCAGGTAGCGCTGCCCGGCCTCGGCCTGGCCGAGGGCGAGCGCCGCCCGGCCCGCGTTGTAGAGCACCGCGGGATCGGCCTCCGCACCATTGGCCCCATCGGCCAGCGGGCGCAGGACGTTCATGGCGTCCTGGGGACGGTTCTCCTGCATGTAGAGCGCGCCGAGAAGGGCGAGCATCGGCGGGGTGGCCGCGCTCTCTTTCCGCATGCCCTCCAGGATCTGCAGCGCGCCCTTGCCATCCCCCTTGCGGATCAGGTTCATGGCGTCCTGCCACTTCTTGTCGGCCGGGCTGGCAGGAGCCGCGGGGGCAGCCTGCGCTCCCGGAGCGGGAGCTGGCTGGCCCGGAACTGGTTGACCCGGAACCGGCTGGACCGGAGCGGTCTGGCCAGGGACAGCCTGGGTAGGCGCCGCCTGCTGCCCCTGCTCCGCGTCCAGGGGAGCATCCCCCGGCGAGCAGGCGGACAGGAGGGCGACGAGGACGACGGACTTGTGGATCTTCATCGGTTGACTCCCTGGGTATCGAACCATCGGGGCGGCCTCAGCCGGCCAGCGCCCGCAGCTCCTTGCTTTCCGGATGCATCGTCATCGCGTGCCGCAAGAGGGCAGCCGCGCCTTGCGGGTCCCCCAGGATGCGGAGCGTCTTGACGGCCGCGATATAGGCGGCCGGCGAGTTCTGGGTTTCGACCATCTTGCGCAGCACGGCCACGGCCTCCTGCGGCCGGCCC
>JANOCF010000717.1:0-1814 GCA_031412055.1 Holophagales bacterium
ACGTGGTCGCGGGCTGCACGCTGGAGGAAGGGGTCATCCCCGGCGAGGCCGCGGTGGACGACTTCGGCTTCGAGACGCCGTCGACCGACTTGATGGGCAGCACCTCCAGCCAGGTGGCCACCAACGGCAGCAAGCGCCGCATCTACGAGTATCCCGGCGGCTTCGTCAAGAAAGACGCGTCCGAGGGGCGCTCCAAGCTGCGCATGGAGGAGCACGAAGCGCCGCGCAAGCTGCTGCGCGGCCAGGGCTTCTCCCCGGCGTTCGTAGCGGGCGGCAAGACCACGCTTCAGAAACACTATCGGGACGACGCCAACGCCGCCTACGTGCTGTCGCGCGTATCGCATTCGGCGACTCCCGAAACCTACACCAACTCGTTCGAAGGGTTCCCCGCGACCGTGCCGTTCCGGCCGCTGCGCACCACGCGCAAGCCGGCCATCCCCGGCACCCAGACCGCGATCGTGGTGGGCAAGTCGGGCGAGGAGATCTGGACCGACAAGTACGGCCGCATCAAGGTTCAGTTCCACTGGGACCAGAAGGGCACGAGCGACGAGAACAGCTCGTGCTGGATCCGCGTCGCGCACGGCTGGGCGGGCAAGAGCTGGGGGCAGATGTTCCTGCCGCGCATCGGCCAGGAGGTGGTGGTGAGCTTCCTCGAAGGCGATCCGGACCGGCCGCTCGTCACCGGTTCGGTCTACAACGCCGAGCAGACGGTGCCCTACACGCTGCCCACCGATCAGACGAAGAGCACGATCAAGAGCAACGTGTCCAAGGGGGGCGGCGGCTACAACGAGATCCGCTTCGAGGACAAGAAGGACTCGGAGGAGGTCTACATCCAGGCCGAGCGCGACTACAACCGCGTGGTCAAGAACAACGAAACCGTCAAGGTGGGCTTCGAGAAGAAGAAGGACGGCAACCAGGCGATCAGCGTCTACAAGGACCGCTCGGTCACGGTGGAGGAGGGCAACCAGAGCCTCCAGGTGAAGAAGGGCAACCGCGATATCAAGGTGGACACCGGCAACGAGACGCACACGGTCGCGGGCACCCGCGACGTCACGGTGACCAAGGCCGAGACGCACACCAACAAGGACAACTTCGATCAGAAGGTCACGAAGAACTACACCCTCAAGGTGGACGGAAACCTTTCGATCGAGGTGGCGGGCACGGTGACGATCAAGTCGACGCAGGACATGCTCCTGCAGTCGTCCGCGAAGCTCACGGCCAAGGCCACGGGCGACCTTGCCACGCAGGGGATGAACATTTCAAACAAAGCCACGACAGACCTCAAGAACGAGGCGATGAACGTGACCAACAAGGCGAGCCTCAATCTCAACAACGAGGGCACGATGGTGGCCAGCAAGGCCTCCGGCATGCACAACGTGGAGGCGAGCGGCATCCTCACGGTCAAGGGGAGCCTGGTCAAGATCAACTGACCGGCCCGGCCCCATCTTCCTTACGGGATGATCGGCACGTAGGTCTGCTCCGCCGGCTGGTTTGGAGCCAGCCCCAAGATCGCATAGATCACGTTCAGAGGGTTGACCCTGTAGAGGGTCACGTCGTTGTCGGCGTCCACGTTGCGGATCACGTTGCCGAGGCTTGCCGGCGTCGCCAGATCGCTGCGCAGGCAGGCATGCCGGTCGAGATAAGGCGAGTAGTTCGGATCCGTCAACGAGGGTGCGTTGTATCCCCGCTGGGAGACGTGGCCGGAGCAGACGTATCCAGCGGGCGGAATGGGTCTCCACACGGCGCCGTCCAGGGTGGCGCCCGAGCCTCGGTCCTCCCAGACCCGGGCGAAGCCGATCGGCTGCCGGAGCGCG
>JANOCF010000718.1:0-13303 GCA_031412055.1 Holophagales bacterium
CCTCGACCCAGACCGCCCGGGCGCGCTCTGCCTCGGTGGCACCGCCTTCGGCCAGGATGACCCGATCGATCAGAGCCTCGGCCTCCCGTGCCTGCCCCGACCGCAGCCGCGCCAGCATCAGGTGGTAGGCGATCTCGGAGCTCGACGGCATCAGGCGGTGGGCGGTCTCGAACGCCTTGAGGGCATCCGCGGGCAGCGGTGTCTCGAAGGAGAGCACGTATCCAAGGCGTGCCCAGGCGTCGGCATAATCCGGCCGGAGGGCGACGGCGCGGGAAAGGGCCTCCCGGGCCTGCCGGAGAGCGCTCGCATCTGGGGCGAGGGCGAGACGGTTCGTCCCATACCGGTACTGGATGAGGAAGTCGCCGGGCGCCGCCCGCGCGGCCTTCTCCAGCCAGGACCCCGCCTCGTCCGGGCGTCCCGCAAGGTCCGCGAGGACTCCCAGGCCGGCGAGCGCCGGGGCGTGTTCCGTCTGCGCGGCCAGGGCGGCTTTCAGGTGCTCTTCGGCCTCGGGCCAGCTGGAGCGGTCGAGGAAGGAGAGCAGCACGCCCAATCCGGCGAGCAGGTCGGCGCGGGGGAGCGGGGATGTCCGAGCGTCCATCTGCGGGGTGACTTCCGCCGGTATCTGGTCGTAGCGAAAGACCTTGTGGTGGACGTAGGCCCTCAATTCGCGCTCCAGCTCTCCTGCGAAGGCGGCCTGGAACGCCTCCCGGGACGGCTCGCCCCGGGCCAGGGTGCGGAGGTAGCGCAGCACAGGCTCGCGCCGGGCGTCGGTCCCCACGAGAAGATAGTGAGCGAGCGCCCAGGACTGGGCGTAGAAGACGCCCCGGCGCATCCCTTCGTTGTAGTCCTTCGACTTCGCGTCCATGGCAAACAGCTCGGCCAGCGGGATCGGCGGGTTGCGCTGAAGCCAGCGCAGGTGCTCGCCGACCGGCAGCCCGATGCGGGCTCCGGTGCCGTCCGCCTCGAACGTGCTGTAGAGCTCGGCCAGACCTTCGTGGAGCCAGAGGGGAAGGCCGGGATAGTTGTTGCGCAGCACGTAGTGCAGGTACTCGTGGTAGACGATGGCGCGGGCGTCGCCCCGCGGGTCGGCGTTGATGGCCACGTAGTTGGCCTCGGGCCGGGCGAGGAAGTAGCCGCCCACGTCCATGGGCTTGCCCTGGTAGATCAGCCGGTAGGGGGAAAGAGAGTGGCCGTCGCGGAACAGGTAGAGGAAGGTCGGGCTCGGCGCCGACAGCTTGAGGTCGGGATCGAGGCGGGTCATGGCAGCCCGCAGCCGCTGGAGGTCGGCCGCCAGCCGCCGGGTGGGCGTCTCGCCGGCGTTGCTGAACAGCGTGAAGTCCGGGGTCTCCAGCCGGAGCCAGGCGTCCGCGTCCGGGGGAAGGGCGCGGGCCGCTGGGGGGAACAGGAGCAGGGCCAGAAAGGCGAGCGCGACCTTCATGGGTATCATTGTAAGAGGTAGGATCGGATAAGCTCCTCTTCCCATGCTCCGACCGATCCTGGCCACCTACCGGGAGGCCTTCTCCGGGCTCAACCGCTCCGTCTGGCTGCTGGCGCTGACCACGCTGGTCAACCGCAGCGGCTCGATGGTGCTGCCGTTCCTCATCCTCTATCTCACCCAGAAGCAGGGCTTCGCGACCACCGACGCCGGGCGCGCCATGGGGACCTACGGGGTCGGCGGGGTGCTCGGCTCCTACCTGGGCGGCTGGCTGTGCGACCGGATACCGCCGCGGCGGGTCATGATCGGCAGCCTGACGCTCTCGGGGATCGGCTTCATCCTGCTCGGCCAGATCGATTCCCGGGCGGGCATCCTCATCGCCCTCTTCCTCCTGGCCGTGGTGGGAGAGGGCTTCCGGCCGGCCAACTCCGCGGCGGTGGCCACCGCCAGCCCGCCGCATCTGCGGACCCGCGCCTTTGCCCTGAACCGGCTGGCCATCAACCTGGGGATGTCCCTGGGACCCACGATCGGCGGGTTCCTGGCCATGGTCAGCTACGACTGGCTGTTCTGGGCGGACGGCATCACCTGCATCGTGGCCGCCGCCGTGCTTGCCGTGGCCTTCCACGGTGGGGAAAAGACCGGGGCCGCCCCGAAGCCCGCTGTCGCGGCGGGACGCTCGCCCTGGAAGGACCGCCCCTTCCTGGCCATGATGGGCCTGTTCTTCCTGCTCGCCATGATCACCTTCCAGGTCATCAGCACCTTCCCCCTGACCCTGCGGGACCTCTACGGCTTCCACGAGGGGAGGATCGGGCTGGTGATGGCGATCAACACCCTGATCATCGTGGCCTTCGAGATGGTCCTGGTGCACCGGGTGGCGTCGCTGAACCCGGTGCGGCTGCTGGGGTTGGGAGGCTTCCTCTTCGGCTTCGGAATGGCCCTGATCCCGTTCGGATCGAGCTTCGCCTACGTGTGCTTCACGGTCGCGGTGTGGACCCTTGGGGAGATGCTGTCCTTTCCGCTGGGCGCGGCGGCGGTGTCGAACCGGGCGGGTGCTTCCAACCTCGGCCTCTACATGGGCCTCTACACCCTCTCGTTTGAAGGCGCCTGGGTCTTTGCGCCCGTCATCGGCACCTGGGTCTACCAGACCTGGGGGCCGGAAGTCCTCTGGCTCGGCTGCGGTGTGACCGGTGTGATCCTGCTGCTGGGATTCCTGGGCGTGGCGAAGGCGATCGACGGCGAGAAGAGATTGGAGATCGGAAGCACGCAGGCTCCTGATCTCCAATCTCCCATCCCCTAGGGCTTCAGATCCTCGGCGAGCCGCAGCTTGCGGTAGCCCCGGTTCCAGTAGACCAGCGGCGGCGACTCGGGCGCGGGAACGTTGCTCGCCTCGATCAGGCCCACGTAGATCGTGTGGGAGCCGGCGGGGTAGCGCGCGTGGATGCGGCAGTCCAGCCAGGCCAGGGCGTCCACGAGGATCGGCGCGCCCGTCTCGGCCTTGCTCCAGTTGCCCTGGGCGAAGCGGTCCTCGTCCTTGAGCCAGGCGAAGCGGTTCGACAGCTCGGACTGATCCTCGCCCAGGATGTTGACGGCGAACACGGCGTCCCCCTCCTCCAGCAAGGTGTAGGCGTGATGCCGGTTTTCGATGATGACCATGATCATCGGGGGATCGGCCGAAACCGACGCGAAAGCGGACACCGTCAGGCCGTGGACCCGCTCGCCCGACCGGATCGTGACGATCGTCACCCCGGCAGGGTAATGGCGCAGGGCCAGCCGGAACTCTTCGGAAGAGATCACCGCACCCTCCTTTCGATCTGAAGACTTCAGTTGAACGATTGTGCCACACGGCGGTGGCACCTCGCTTGCAGTTTCTAAGTGCACCGAGGGCCGGTAACGGGGACGCACCCCGGGAACCGGACCCGGTCCCGAACACCGATCACACCCCCGTCGCGGGGTTTCCGGAGGACGACATGGCCAAGATGAAGCTGAACAGAAACGTCAAGGGATTGCTCAACCACCGGGTGCGTTTCGGCTTTCTGACCGTTCCGCTGTGGGTGGCCGGCGCCGTCTACGCGGCCAAGATGCTGCGCGACCGCCGTCGCCGCCAGCACCTCGTGGCTTGAGTTTTACCCCTCCTTGACGAGCAGGGGCGCAGACTGCCGCGCCTCTGTGTTCGCCTGTCCGCTCTGTCCCGGACACGTTACCCTTTACCTGCGCCCGTCTTGGATCTAAGCTAGACGGGTTTATCGGGGTACAAGTTTCGAGAACGGAGAAGACGGATGATGGCGAAGGGCCTCGGCTGGAGCTGCGCGCTTGCGGCATTGCTGTGTTTGACCGCTCCGCTTACGGCCCAGGAGGAGGAGGCTGCGGAAGAACAGCCATCCCTACGGCCCAAGCTTGAATTCGGCCTGGAGGCCAAGGCCAACTACCGGGACAGCGACAGCAACCGCTTCACCGTCCCCTTTCCATTTCCCCCGGACTTCCTGCCGCCCGGCCAGACCCGAGGCTTCGAGGAGACCGTCGACGACGGCTCCCACATCGAGATCTCCACCGTCACCCTCCTGGTGGACGCCTCCTGGGGCGACGGGCTCGCGGCGCACGGCAAGATCGATTTCATCGAACTCTACGACCGCAACCCCACGTCGTCGGACAAGAAGACCGACGTGGACGAGGCGTGGGTGCGCTTCGGCATCGAGCCCGAGCCCGCGACCCTGGCCCCGCGCTGGGGCGCCTATCTGAAGATCGGCAAGATGCCCAAGTTCGAGCGCCAGGACGACCGCCACCTGGAGAGCTACGGCCTGGTCTCCACCGCGTTCAACCGCTTCGAGGACACCGGCGCCGAGCTGGGGGTGAGCCTCGGCCGCCACGTCTATCTCAAGGCCACGGCCACCCAGGGCAACCCGCTGTTCATCCGCGACCCCAATGCCCTGGCCGGCGACAACGGCACCCCTGCCCTGCGGCAGAAGAACCCGGACCCCGCGCTCAAGTCCGGCATCGTCATGCTCTATGACGCCGAGGTCGAGGACCTGGACACGGATGGCGATCTGGAGCTGGGCGGCGGACTGGGTGTGCGCTTCGCGGACGACGCGGGGATCAAGGGCGTCGACTTCCTGGCCTGGGGCTACCAGCGCACGCTCGCCGAGACCGTGGATCTGGAGGGGACCTTCTACGGCGGCGACCTGGACATCCTGAACGGTCCCGGCAACGCCACGCCCGTGCAGGGCCTCCGCGGCGATGAAAAGCGCGAGGTGGGCGCCAACCTCTGGGTCTACCTGGGCGGATTCTCCCTCTTCGGCCAGTACGTGGACCAGGAGGTGGCCGGCCTGCCACGCACCGGCATGGAGGCGGAGCTGGCCTGGAGGCTCGACCTGCCCCTCTGGCTGAGCATCGGCGACCAGCAGCTCTTCACCTTCATCTCCCCGGCGGTGCGGTGGTCCATGATGGACAACGACTTTCGCAACCACCCGATGACGCCGTCCCCCAGCATCGCCTGGGACTGGACCAAGATCGACGCGGGCCTGCGCCTCGGGATCATCACGGGGGTCGACCTGACCGTGGAGTACGCCGGCAACACCTTCACCCTGGGCTCCGGCGCGGAGAGGGACAACAACGAATTCCTGACCACGCTGCGCTGGAGGATCTAGGCATGCGGCGGTGGATCGTCCTTCTGCTCGTTCTTCTGGCGACTCTCTCGGTCCCGGTGGCCGCGGAAGATCTAAGAGGCCGCCTCCAGCTCCTGGAGAAGGGCGGCAAGCGGCCCGCCAAGGGGAGCGACGTGCGCCATGCCGTGGTCTTCTTCGAGCCAGCCGGGAAGGCGCCGGTTCGCCCGCCCGCGACTCCCTTCGTCATGTCCACCCGCGACAAGCAGTTCGTGCCGCGGGTGTTGACCATCCCGAAGGGGAGCCGGGTGCTCTTCCCCAACGAGGACGTGATCCTGCACAACGTCTTCTCCGTGTCGGGGCGCAACTCCTTCGACATGGGCCTTTACAAGAAGGGGTCGGGCAAGGAGCACCGCTTCGACGAGGCCGGCCTGGTGCGGGTGTTCTGCAACGTCCACCACTCCATGGTCGGCTACGTCTGGGTGCTGAATACGCCGTTCGTGGCCACGCCCGACGCCAATGGGGAGTTCGTGCTGACCGGGCTTCCCAAGGGACCCGGGCGCCTGACCGTCTGGCACGAGCAGGCGGAGCCCCGGACGGTGGACGTGCAGGTGCCGCGGGCGGATCCGGTCATGGCGAGCCTGGAGATCGCGCGGCCGCGCATCCCCCCGCATCTGAACAAATCAGGCAAGTCGTACTTCGGATCGCAGCGTGACCGCTACAACCAACGCTAGCCGGCGGACCGGCCTGTCCCTGGGGACCCGGGTCTTCCTGGTCACCAGCCTCCTGATCCTCCTCTCGGTGGCCACGGCGGTGCTGTTGACCTCGGTCCGCGTCCGGGGCATCGCCCAGGACGAGGCCATGCGCTCCATCGAGAGCAGCGCCGCCGCCCACGCGGCGTTCCAGGACCAGAGCCTGGGCCGGCTGCAGCTCATGTCCCGCCTGTTCGCGGCCGACCCGTACCTGGTCGCCTACCTGAGCGAGGGCGATACCGCCTCGATCGTGGACCAGCTCGCCAACGAGCGGCAGCAGGAGCTGGGATACGACTTCGCCATCCTGCTCAACCCGCAGGGGCGGGTGGTGGCGCGCAGCGACAACCCCAACGCGGCCGGCCAGGATCTCTCCCGCCAGCCCCTGGTGGCCGAAGCGCTGGCCGGAGCCGAAGCCTCGGGCGTCTGGCAGGAGGGCGACCGTCTCTTCTACACCGTGGCCGTGCCCGTGAAGCGCGGACTGTTCGACCTTTTCGGCTTCCTGATCACCGGCTATGCCATCGGCGGCAGCACGGTCGACGATCTCCGCCCGATCAGCGGCTCCGACGTGGCCATCGTCACCCTCGGGGAAAAACCCCGGGTCATCGCCACAACCCTCAAGGGAGATACCGTCCGCGAGCTTGGCGAAGCCCTGCGTCCCAGCCTCGACGCCATGCAGAAGGCCCTGCAGGCGAACGACGAGGAGATGCCGCGGACCGAGCTGACCCTGGACGACGACGAATGGCTGGCCCTGCCGTCGCCGCTTCTGGACGCTTCCGGGAAGCCTGTGGCAGCTACCGTGGCGCTGGCTTCGCTCAGCAAGGAGCTGGCCGCCTACCGCGAGATCGAGACCGTGCTCATCCTCGTGGGCCTTCTCTCGGCCCTGATCGCTGGCGGGCTCTCCTTCGCCCTGGTGCGGCGCACGCTCCAGCCGATCAAGCGGCTCGCCGCGGCGGCGGAGGCGGCCCGGCAGGGGAACTACGACCAGCACATCCCCGCCGAGCGCTCCGACGAGGTGGGGCAGCTCGCCAACGCGTTCGACGAATTGCTCGCGGACCTGCGCGAGAAGCGCGACATGGAGACCTACGTCACCGAGCTGTCGCGCAACCTGCCGGAGCCGTCCCAGGGCCGCGCCGCCGTGGTCGGCAGCCCCCAGGTCCGCGACCTGCTCCTCATGGCGGTCGAGCTGCGGCGCTTCGCCCGTCCCATGGGCGGCGGGACGGGAACGGGGACGGGGACTGGGGCGGAGGCGCAGGCCACGCTCGACCTCCTGGCCATCGACCTCAAGCGGATGACCAACGCCATCACCGGCCAGCGCGGCCAGATCGAGGGCGTGGTGGGTCACCGGGTGCTGGCGAGGTTCGAGGGCGCGAGCCGCGGGCAGCGAGCCTTGAGCGCGGCAGCGCAGATCCTGGGAGAGCTGGACGATCCGGCGGCCGATGCGGACATGCCCGTCGTGGCCCTGGCTTCGGGCCGGGCGGCGACCGGGCCGGTCACGTATGGCGAGCAGGTGGAGCGCGGCCTGGTCGGGCTGCCGGTCCAGCAGATCGAGAGCCTGCTGCGCGAGGCCACGCCGGGCGAGATGCTGCTCTCGCGGGAGGTCCACGAGGAGCTGCGCGAGGCGTTCGAGCAGGCCGGCTACCGGCTGGCCGAGCGCCGGGGACTGCTCACGCCGCAGCCGCTCTTCGTCGTGACCGGCCGGATGGCCAACCGCCTGACCAGCCTGCGCGGAGCAGGCGGTGTCGGAGGAACCGAGCCCGCAACTCTGGTACAGACGGGGGCGCAGACCATCTCGGGCATCTCGCCGGGAGCGATCATGGGCCAGCGCTTCGAGATCCTGGCCGTGCTCGGCGCCGGCGGCATGGGTGTGGTCTACAAGGCGCGGGACCGGGAGCTGGACGACCTGGTCGCCCTGAAGATGCTCAAGCGCGAGCTGCTGGGCGACCGCGGCAACCTGGACCGGCTCAAGGCCGAGATCAAGCTGGCGCGCCGGATCACCCATCCCAACGTGCTGCGCACCCACGACTTCGGCGAGATCGACGGCATCCCCTTCATCTCCATGGAGTATGTGCGCGGCGTGACCCTGCGCTACCTGCTCGACCAGACGCACCGGCTGCCCTACTCGGCGGGTCTGCGGCTGTCGAAGCAGCTCTGCGCGGGCCTGGGCGCGGCCCATGCCGTTGGGGTCATGCACCGGGACATCAAGCCGGAGAACCTGATCCTGGAGCCCACCGGCAATGCCAAGCTGATGGACTTCGGCATCGCCCGTCCGATCAAGCGCATGGAGCCGGGGCAGACCGACGCGGGCTTCATCATGGGCACGCCGCTCTATCTCTCTCCCGAGCAGCTTGACGGCCGGGAGCCGGACGCCCGCGCCGACATCTACTCCACGGGCGTGGTGCTGTACGAGATCTTCTCCGGCGAGCTGCCGTTCAACGCGCCCAACGCGGTCGAGATCATGATGAAGCACTTGCGCGAACCGGCGCCGTCTCCGCGGCTGCACTGGCCGGAGATCCCGCCGAAGCTGGAAGCGGCCATCCTGCGCTGCCTGGAGAAGGATCCGGCGGCGCGGTACAGCTCCGTCGAAGAGCTGCTGCGGGATCTTGAAGCGCTCAGCGCGTGAGGGAAGCGCTCAGCGCGTGAGTGGCGTCCCGCCACGTTCTTCTGCGTATAGTGCATAATGCAGGCAACAGATTTATCCGTATTGGACACCGGCGGCCTTTGCCGTCGGTCTCTCTGCCCGAGCTGTCTTGGGCAGGAGGCACGCATGATCGCGGCGACGCAAACCGGCAGCTTCTCCCTGGGCGACCTGGTCCGCAGGCTCGGGGAGTACGAGACCCTGTTCGAGATCGGCGGACGGCTCGCCGGGACGCTGGACGTCCAGACGGTCCTGGAGCGGGCGCTGGAGAACGCCGAAACGGTCTGCCGCGCGGAGACCAGCTCCATCTGGGAACTGGACGAGGACCGGCAGGAGCTGTTCTTCCGGGTCGTGCGCGGCAAGGCCGCGGGGGCGATCCGCAACCTGCGTGTGCCGGTGGGGCAGGGGCTGGTCGGGAGCGTAGCCCGCAGCGGGGCCGCCGAGAGGGTCAACGACGTGGCTTCGGATCCGCGCTGGCGGGGCGACGGCGGCCTCTTCAAGACCCGGGCGATCCTGACCCTGCCGCTTGTCGCCGAGGGCGGAGTCATCGGCGTCATGCAGCTCCTCAATCCCGTGGGCCGGGACCGCTTCACCGAGGGTGACCTGCGGCGCATGAGCCTGTATGCGGGCATCCTCGCGCACCCGCTTCAGAACGCCCGGCTGCACATGGCGCAGCAGCGGCAGTTCTTCAGCATGGTTACCGCTCTGGCCGAGACCCTGGACAAGCGGGACCCCTACACCGGCGGACACGTGCGGCGCGTCGTCGCCTACTCGATGCTCCTCGGAGCCGAGATGAAGCTCGGCCGCGCCGAGCTCAAGAACCTCTGGCTCGCCTCCACGCTGCACGACATCGGCAAGATCGCCACGCCGGACCGCATCCTGGGCAAGCCTTCGCCCCTGGACCGCGAGGAGATCGACATCATGAAGCGGCACCCGATCGACGGCGCCGCCATCGTCTCGCACCTGTCGAACCCGAGCGTGCTCCAGGGAGTGCGCAACCACCACGAGCGGATGGACGGCAAGGGCTATCCCGACGGCCTCGCCGGCGACCAGCTCCCGCTCGTGGCCCGCATCATCGCCGTGGCCGACACCTATGACGCCATGACCACGAGCCGCCCCTATCGCTCCGGTCTCTCGCCGGAGAGGACCGTGCAGGAGATCGTCTCCTCGGCCGGCACGCAGCTCTGCCCGAGCGTGGTGGCGGCGTTCCGCGCTCTCTATGAGAGCGGGCGGTTTACGGTGGACGGTGGAGAAGAGCTTCTGGGGTCGGTCACGTCGGTGTAGGCCCCGAGGTTTTCCATCCATGCTGCTGTTGCGCTACGTCCTCGACGGCGAGGACCATGTCTTTCCCCTGACCGGATCGAAGGTGCGGCTGGGGCGCGGGAGCGACAACGACGTCGTGCTGCCCGACGTGTCGGTTTCGCGCTACCACGCCGAGCTGCTCCGCGAGACGGACGGCTGGCACATCGAGGATCTGCGGAGCACCAACGGCATCGAGATCAACCGGTCGCCGGTCAAGCGGGCGCCGCTGCAGCCGGGCGACCATCTGGGGATCGGCGTCTTCGATCTCGTGCTGGAGAGGCCCGAGCCCAGGGACGTCCGCCAGCGCACGGTGCTTCCTCCTCCGCTGGCGGGCGATCTCGGCGATACGGGCCCCATCCTGACGAACGCGACCATCGTCCGCCCGCTGGCCGATTTCGCGGCAGCGTACGGCCTGGGCGGCCAGCCGGCCGAGGCGAAAACCACTGCCCAGCAGTCCGACGCCGACCGGCGCTTCGGCTTCCTCGCCCGCCTCGCCCGCATCCTCATCGTGGCCGAGTCGGTGGACGAGGTCCTGAAGCAGGTGATGGAGATCTCCTTCGAGGCGCTGCCCGTGGATCGCGGCTTCATTCTCCTGAATGCCGGCGATGACGACGCGGGCGAGCTCCGGTGCGAGCTGATGCGGATCAAGAACCGGGTGGAGGTCCGGCCGTCCGGAGAGATCCCGGTCTCGCGGACCATGCTACGGGCGGTGATCAAGGAGCGGGTCGCCCTGGTCACCTTCGACGCGCAGTCGGACCAGCGGCTGTCCGGGGGAGAGTCGATCCGGCTGCACCAGATCCGGGGCGCCATGTGCGCACCGGTCTGGGCGGGGGAGAAGATCATCGGCGTCATGCAGGTCGACTCTCCCTTCCAGGTGGGCGTCTTCGTCGAGCGCGACCTGGACTTCCTGACCACCCTGGCCAACTTCGCGGCCGTGGCCGTCGAGCGCATCCGCTGGGCGCGGCAGGCGGAGATCGAGCGGATGAAGCGCTCCCGGCTGGAGCGCTACCACTCGCCCGCGGTCATCGAGGAGGTGCTGCGGCAGGGGGCGGACGAGGGCATGCAGCGCCTCAAGCTCACCCAGGCGACCGTGCTCTTCGCGGACCTGGTGGGCTTCACCGCCTTCGCGGAGAACTCCCGCCCCGAGGAAGTGGCCGAAACGATCGACGCCTTTCTGAGCCTGGCGGTCGAGGCCATCTTCCGTGCCGGGGGGACGCTCGACAAGTTCATCGGCGACTGCGTCATGGCCTTCTTCGGCGCGCCCGTGCCGCAGGAGGACCATGCCGAGCGGGCCACGCGCGCCGCGATGGAGATCCAGCGCGACCTGGCCGCCTGGAACCGGGAGCGCGCCGCCCAGGGTCTGCCCGGCTTCAATGCCCGGGTCGCCCTGAACAGCGGTCCGGTCGTGGTGGGCGACATCGGCAGCGCCCGCCGCGTGGACTACACGGTGCTGGGGAACACGGTCAACGTGGCGGCGCGGCTGGAGTCGTCGGTGGCGAAGCCCGGGGATGTGGTCCTGGGACCCGAGACCTGGCGCCTTTTGGATGGAGCCATCCCCACCGAGCCCCTGGGCGAGTTTCAGCTCAAGGGCCTTCAGCAGAAGATCCAGGCCTGGCGGGTGGTCAGAGATCAGGGAAGGGTGTAGGGGCGCAGCATGCTGCGCCCCTTTTGTTCAAACGATCAGCGGGCGGGGATCTCGAGCATCTGCCCGGGCTTCAAGCGCGAAGAGCTCATGCCGTTGGCCCGCTTGAGCAGGGCCACGCTGGTGCCGTGGCGCTTGGCGATCTGCCAGAGACTGTCGCCTCCGCGGACGCGGTAGTTCTTGTTGATCTTGCTGGACTTGTTGGAAGCCAGGGAAATCTCGATCTTCGAGCTGCTCTCCACCGGGCTCTCCTCGCCGCGCGACGCCAGATAGCGCGCGTACGGCTGGGGGAAGAGGGCCACGTGGTAGTGCGGAGGATGGTTCTCCCTGGTCGCCTCCAGGACATCCCGGCCTTCGAGAGTCAGCAGGGTCTTTTCCAGGTAGGCGCGGCAGGCGGGCCGGCCGCTCCGGCGCAGGTCGAGCGCCATCCCCGTCGGGTGGACGGAGAGCGGAGAGGCGTTGCGCGGCTGCCGGGAGGTCGGGCGGGTGAGGCTGGTGACGACGAGGCGCTCACCGCAGGCGTCGCGGTACTGGCTGCCCAGCCGCTCGACGAAGGTCTTCACCTCGGCCCGGGCGTAGGGAAAGGAGACGTCTGCCACTCGGTAGTCGGAGTTGCCGGCGAGCCGCACGATCAGTCCGCGCCGCGAGAACTCGCGCACTTGAGAAGAGGTCCGTAGGTAGGAGTAGTCGTGCTGCCTGGCCGCCTGGCTCTGCCTGGCCAGAGACGCCTTCGAGCCCTTCAGGCTCTGCGCCTCCGCGGATGGAGCGCCTGCGATGGGGCCCATACCTAGCAGGGCCACGAGAAGGAGTGGGGAATAGCAACAGCTCCAGGTCAGCATGGGCCTCTTGAGCTCCTTTGAGGGACCACTGTAACCAGCGGCGCGGACCAGTACAACTTGGACCATCCGAGTTGGTATGGCAAGGTTAACACAAGCGAACCGTTCCCGAGCCTCATTGTTTGAACAAAACGCGCGCGGGCCTGTAGCTGTTCCCGTTTCGCGGGTACATCTTGGACAACATGGACCTGGAAGCCCCAAGGCGTAGGGACAGCGGTCCGCCCGGATGGACCGGGCGGGGCAGGTACGGCAGCCAAGGGCCGCGCTCCGCGCTTGCGCGCGGCGACGCGGCCTCGGCTTACTTGGCCTTCTTGGCGTTCTTGAAGAAGTCGGCCATCGAGCCGAAGCCCGACTGCGATCCCAGGTTCGGACCCGGGGCGCCGGACGAGCTGTTCGAGCGGGACGACGACTGCGCCGCAACCTCCTCGCGGTAGTCGCCCTCTCCGCCCGAGGCCATGCCCAGGGAGATGCGGCGCTTGCCGGAGTCGATGTTGAGCACCCGCACCCGGATCTCCTGACCCTGCTGCAGGGCATCGCGGGAGTGGTTCAGCCGCCGGCCGCCGCCGATCTCGCTGATGTGGAGGAGACCCTCCAGACCCGGCGTGACCTCGACGAAGGCGCCGAACGACTCCAGGCGCATGACCTTGCCGTTGACCTCGGTCCCCTCGGGGAAGTCGGCCGTCACGTCCTTCCACGGGTCGCGCTCCAGAGCGCGCCGGGAGAGGGAGATCCGCTCGGGCTTCTTCTCGTCCTTGCCCTTCTCGATCTTGATGACCTGGACCTCGATCTCCTGGCCGACGCTCAGCACCTCCTTGGGGTGGGCGAGGCGGGAGAACCCGATCTCGCTCACGTGGAGCATGCCTTCCAGGCCGCCCAGGTCCACGAAGGCGCCGTAGCTGGCGAGCGACGTCACCTTGCCGGGGACGACCGCTCCGACCTGGATCCGCGAGCGCGCCTCGGCGGCCCGCTTCTGCTGCTCGTCCTCCAGGATGGCGCGGCGCGAAAGAACGATGTTGGGACGGGTCCGTCCCTCCTCGAACTGCGTCACCTTGAAGGCCAGCCGCTGCTGCACGAACTGGGCAGGGTCCTCGACGTAGCGGAGGTC
>JANOCF010000719.1:0-1604 GCA_031412055.1 Holophagales bacterium
ATCCCGGTCCGCGTGCAGCGCCAGGGCTCCATGCTCGGCCTCTTCTTCACGCACTCCAACGACACCCCGGTGCGCAACCTGCAGGACGTCACCGACACGGACCGGCAGCGATTCACCCGCGTCTTCCACCGCCTGCTCGACCTGGGCATCCACCTGCCGCCGTCCGCCTACGAGGCGCTGTTTCTCTCCACGGCTCACGGCGACGCCGAGATCGACTCCACGATCGAGGCCTTCGACCGTGCCCTGGCGGGCGAGGGCTGAGGACTCCGTGCCCCACCCGGATGTCTTGATTGTCGGCGGCGGGATCATCGGTCTCGCCTGTGCCCGCGAGCTGGCCCTGGCCGGCTTCAAGGTCGAGCTGCTGGAGCGCCTCTCGGCCGGCAACGAAGCGTCCCTCGCGGCCGCGGGCATGCTCTCCCCCATCGCCGACGCCGAGATCCGCACGCTCGGTCCGCTCCTCGACGCCTGCCGCGCCTCCCGCGACCTCTGGCTCTCCTGGGCGCCCGCGCTCGGCGAGGAGACCGGGCTGAGCATCGAGCACGACACCAGCGGCACCATCCTGGTGGCGTTGGACGATCACGAAGAGGCCTGGCTCGACCAGGTGACCGCGGCCGCCCGGGGCCTGGGCGAGCTTGTCGAGGAGATCGACGGCGGTGCCCTCTCGCGCTGGGTGCCGGACGTCTCCCCGGGTGTCCGCCGGTCGCTGCTCCTGCCGGGCGAGCACCGGGTGGACAACGTCCAGGCGTGCGCCGTGCTGGACATCGCGGCCCGCAAGGCCGGGGCCGTCATCACTCACGGGGTGCACGTCGAGAGGGTGGAGCGGATCGAGCGGGCCGGCGACGGGGTACGTCTCGTCTGCCAGGACCGCGACCGGGAGGCGGGGCTGCTGGTCCTGGCGGCCGGCGCCTGGAGCGGCCACATCCCCGGGCTGCCTCCCCTGCCGGTGCGGCCCGTGCGCGGCCAGATGCTGCTGCTGGGCGGCGTGGACTGGCCGTGGGGCGGCAGCATCCGCGGTCCACACGTCTATGCGGTGCGACGTGGCGCCACGGGCCTCCTGGTCGGAGCGACCGTCGAGGAGACGGGCTTCTCGGCCCTCAACACCGTGGCCGGCATCGAAGGGCTGCTCCGCTTCATCCGGCATGCCCTGCCGGGGCTCGACCAGGCCCGCCTGGAGACCACCTGGGCCGGTCTCCGGCCGGGCACGCCGGACGACCGCCCCCTGATCGGGTGGGTCCCCCGCTGGCCGGTTCTGGCCGCCACGGGACACTATCGGAACGGCATTCTCCTGGCTCCATGGACGGCGCGGGAGATCGCCCGCCTCGCCTCTGCAGAGCCCACAGACGAACCGAATCCGTTCTCACCCGGAAGATTCCTCGCGGAGCCCGAAGCGGACCCGTTGAGCCCTGTCGCTGGTTGGGTATAATGCCCGCTGCCAGGACACTTAGACTCGTGGCCACAGGAGGGGCCCCAGTATGACCCACATCATCTGCGAACCTTGCGTTGGCGTGAAGGATACCGCCTGCGTCGACGTATGCCCGGTGGATTGCATCTACGGCAAGGACGAGGACTGGGAGATGCTCTACATCCACCCCGAGGAGTGCATC
>JANOCF010000720.1:0-6498 GCA_031412055.1 Holophagales bacterium
CCCAGGGGCACCGGGATCTCGAGGTCGCCGGCGCTCTTGCCGCTCTTGTTCGAGCCCTCGCCGTGCCGGCCGCGCTCGGCGGCGTAGAGCGACTGGAAGCGCAGGTGGTAGAGGGTGTTGCGTCCGAGAACACCGACCAGGTAGACCGCTCCCCCATCGCCGCCGTCGCCGCCGGACGGACCGCCCCGCGGCACGTACTTCTCGCGGCGGAAGGCCACGCATCCATTTCCCCCCCGCCCACCTCGGACGTGGATACTGGCTTCGTCTATGAAAATCACAGGCTTTGGGGGTCGAGAGGAGAGCCGGGCAGGGCCCGGCTCAATCTCAGGAAGCGGTTTCGGTGATGGACGTCTCGGCGGCGGCGGTGACGGCGGCATCAGCCTGCGCCGTCAGGATGTGCACGAACTTCCCGCGCCGGCCACGGTCCTGAAACTTGACCACGCCGTCGATCTTGGCAAAGAGCGTGTCGTCCTTGCCGCGGCCGACGTTCAGGCCGGGATTGAAGACGGTGCCGCGCTGACGCACGATGATGGTGCCCCCGGTGACCTGCTGGCCGCCGTACGCCTTCACGCCGAGATGCTGCGCGTTGGAGTCGCGGCCGTTGCGGCTGGAGCCTTGTCCCTTTTTATGTGCCATGACTTGGATGCTCCTCGATGGCTGCCTTACGGCAGCTCGATTCCTTCGATGCGGACCCGGAACAGGTCCTGACGGTGGCCCCGGGTGCGGCGATACGTCGACCGCTTCTTCTTCTTGAAGACCCGGATCTTGGGACCCCGCACCTCGCTGACCAGCGAGGCCTTCACCAGGGCGCCCTGGACCACCGGATTGCCAAACTGCGCGCCGTTGTCGCCCGTAACCATGAGCACCCGGTCGAAGCGGATGGAGCCATCGCTCTCACCCGACTGCGCCATGCGCTCAATGTCGATTACGTCGCCGGGCGCGACGCGGTACTGCTTGCCACCCGTTTCGATCACTGCGTACATAGAGAATGCTCCGAGAGTCGTCCAAACGGACGCGTGGACGGCGAAACCTAGCACACGGGGTGCCCCGGGTCAACCTCAGGCACGCTCAGGCATGCTTCATGCTGTTATTCTCTTCCCAGTATGCTGAAGCTCTTCGCTCTCGCCACGAGCGCTTTCCTGCGCCTCCTGGGCGCGCATCGCCACCGTCTCGAGGACGGCGAGGTGTCGCTCGTATACTACAGCCTCGGGCCGGCCAAGGGGGAACCCTGGGTCCTGGTCCACGGGCTGGGCGCGGTGGCGGCCACCTGGATGCCGGTGATGCGCGCCCTCTGCCGCCAGTGCCGGGTGCTCGTGCCGGAAATGTCGGCGCTCGGCGGCACCCGCGCACCCCGGGCCGGTCTCGGCGTGATGCGGGGAGCGCGCACGATGGCGAAGCTGATCGAGAAGGAGCTCGGCGGACGCCCGGCCACCGTCGCCGGCATCAGTCTCGGCGGCTGGACCGCCGTACGGCTGGCGCTCCGCCGCCCCGACCTGGTCTACCGCCTGGTGCTCATCAACTCGGGCGGCTACCGCGAGCAGGACTGGGAGCAGATCAAGGCGCTGGTCACGGTCCAGGACCTGGACAGCATCGACCGGCTCTACAAGGCCCTGTTCGTGCGCGTGCCCTGGTTCCTCCGCATGTCCCGCGAAGGCTTCCTGCAGACCTTCACCTCCCCGTCCGTCACCGAGACTCTCGCGGACCTGGAGGAGGTCGACACCTTCCACGACGACGACCTGGCCCGGCTGCGGGTGCCGACGGCCATCATCTGGGGCGAGCACGACGGCCTCTTTCGGGTAGAGGTGGCCCGGGCCATGGCCGCCGCCCTGCCTCACGTGCACCTGGAAGTTCTTCCCGGCTGCGGGCACGCCGTTCACGTCGAGTGCCCGAGAAAGCTCGTGAAGGCCATTCAGCGATTCCGGCGGGCCACGTCCGCCGCCCACCCGATTGCAAAGGAGATGAAGGGATGGCCAGCCCGGAGTACGTGATCTGTCTCGACTGCGAGACCCCCTGCTACGTGTTCGAGTGGTCGGACGGAGAGCTCTCGGAAGCGATGTGCCAGGCCTGCGGCAACGACGAGCCCGATCAGTTCGCGTTGCCTGATGAGTACGAGGAAATGTAGGCCTCAAGCCCTTTCATCCCCGAAAGCGATCCCCAGCGCGCGGGCGCTTCGCACCATGGGCTCCTCTGGGTCAACGAGCTTGATTTCGCGGACGGCCTCGTCCAGGTCCACGTCCTCGATGCGGCCGGCGCTGAGCCGGACCATCCTGCCAAAACGGCCCTGCATGATGACGTGGACGGCGGCCTCCCCGAACCGGGAGGCCAGGATGCGGTCGAAGGCGACCGGGCTGCCGCCGCGCTGCAGGTGACCGAGGACGGTGACCCGCACGTCGCACCTCGTCAACGCCTTCAGCTCCGCGGCCAGGCGCTCCCCGGCTCCGCCCAGCCGCTTCACGCCGGTCGTGGCATCCACCGCCACGACGGACATCTCTCCCCCGCGCGGAGACGCCCCCTCGGCGACCACCACCAGCGAGGACGCCCTTCCCCTGCCCTGGCAGCGCTCCACGGTCTCCGCCACCGAGCGCGGATCGTAGGGGATCTCGGGGATCAGGATGACGTCCGCCGCTCCGGCCATGCCCGCGTGCAGGGCGATCCAGCCGGCGTGCCGGCCCATGACCTCCAGCAGCATGACCCGGTGGTGGCTCTCGGCCGTGTCGCGCAGCCGGTCCAGCGCCTCCGTGGCCGTGTCGATGGCCGTCCAGAAGCCGAAGGTGTAGTCGGTGGAGGCCAGGTCGTTGTCGATGGTCTTGGGTACGCCCACCACGTTGAGGCCCGCGCGCCCCAGGTCGGCCGCGATGCGCAGAGTGCCGTCGCCGCCGATGACGATGAGGCCGTCCAGCCCGGCCTTGTGGAAGTTCTCCACCACGTCCGCCGAGCGGTCGACCGGGCCGTGCTCGCCCGGGCAGGCGAAGGGGTTGTCCCGGTTGGTCGTTCCGAGGATGGTGCCGCCCGTCCGGATCAGCTCCCGCACGTCCGGCGCGCAGAGGTGGCGGAAGCGCTCCTCCAGCAGACCGGAGAACCCGTCCAGGATGCCGATGACCTCTCCCCCGTAGACGCGCTCGGCGGTTCGAACCACCGCCCGCAGCACGGCATTGAGGCCCGGCGCGTCGCCTCCTCCCGTCAGGACTCCGATGCGCTTGGGGCACGTCATGCAGGCATTCTATCCAACAGGCGTGCGGGGCCTTTTGCTTTTGGGGATCAAACTGCGGAGGTTTCGACCACCGCGCGCGAGGCCGTCTCCGGCGAGGGCGAGGCCGGCAGGTCGATCAGGACGGTCGTCCCTTCCCCCACCGCGCTCTCTACCCGGACCTTGCCACCGTGCGCGCGGGCGATCCGGTCCACGATGGCCAGCCCCAGACCGGTGCCGCCCTTGCGCGTGGAGTAGAAGATCTCGAAGACCCGGTCCCGCTCCTCGGGCGGGATCCCGACCCCGTTGTCCTTGACCGACAGGCAGACCAGCGGCCCCTGGCGGGAAGCGGCCAGCTCCAGCACGGGTGTCCGGCGCGCCTCCTCGGCCGCCGCCAGGGCGTTCTGGGCCAGATTCAGCAGGAGCTGGTTCATCTGCCCGGGATCGATCCGCACCCGCGCGCCGTGGCTGCGGTCCTGCACCTCCACTCGCGCGCCCCGCTTCTGGATCTCCCCCGCCAGCAACTCCCGGACCCGCTCCAGCGGACGCGCTGCCGGCACCTCCTCCATCTCCAGCGGGCGCGGCTTGGCGTAGGCCAGGAAGTCGCTCACCAGCCGCTCCAGCCGGCTGATCTCCGAGCGGGTTATGGTCAGCAGGCGCTTGCTCGATCCGCCCGATCCCTCCGATGTTGGCGACCCCAGAGTCCCCTCCGCCATCTCCTCCTCCAACATCTGCATGTTGAGATTCAGGGAGTTGAGGGGGTTGCGGATCTCGTGCGCCAGCCCCGAGGCCAGGGTTCCGATGTAGGCCAGGCGCTCGGCCTCGGCAGCCTGCAGCTCCAGGCTCCGCGAGCGCTGCAGGAGCAGCCAGACTGCCGCCAGCGCGCTCAGCAGCAGGACCATGGAAACCAGGCCGATCACCGCCGCCTGCCGCACCAGCTCCTCCCGCAGCACCTCGACCCGACGCGACAGCTCCACCGGGCTGATGCCGATCTGGAGCATGCCGTAGCTGCCGATCGGCACGGTGATGTCCGGCACCTCGAACGCGCCGTAGGTGGTCTTGGTGTCCCGGACCTCAACCCCGGGCGCGACCTCCCGCAGCTCCGGCCCCCCGAGCTCCGGCGATAGGGGGGAGACGGGCGTCGCCGTGCCGTCCTCCGGTATGGGCGGGCGCAACTGGCTCTGGCTGCGGAAGACCAGGACGCCGTTCTTGTCCCGGATCACCACGGTCCGCACGATCTCGCGCTCGCGCAGCACCTCGTCGATGTAGGTCTGGGTCTCGCGCTCGGCGGCCACGGCCGTGTAGAGGTCCTTGCCCTGGCGCTCGGCCCGGGCGGCGATCTGCTGGGCGAGAGTCTCGGCCTCCTCCCGCGTCTCGAGCAGGACCCGCTCGATCTCCCTCTGCGACAGCGAGCGGAAGATCAGCCAGCCGAACAGGGCGAGGTCGAAGAGGACGAACAGCCCGAAGACGAGGAAACCGATGAGGAGGCGGCGCGACAGCGCCTGGTTCGCGGACCGATGCATGACTCGGCAAGGATAGCACCCGGGTGTTTGGCCGCCGTTTGCCCCCCGTTTGACCCCCGTTTGACCCCAATAAGGAGTCGCAGTAGGATGACCGCGCCCTTTCCGGAGGCTTGCGACATGTACTCCCGACCGGCTCGACCGCTCACCGCCGTCCTGCTCTCAGCCCTGATCCTCGCCACCCTCGTGACCGGTTGCGGAGACCGGGACGGGGAGGAGACCGCCAACCGGCCGCCCGCCGGGGCAACCGGGGAAACGGGGGAAACGGGGGCAGCGCCCGCAAACAGCGCTCCGCGCCGCGGCGGCACCGTCGTCGTCGGCTGGTCCGCCGAGCCCACCGGCGTCAACGAGCTCATCGCAGCGAACACCGCGGTCACCACGGAGGTGGTCCGCCAGCTCTTCCTCCAGCTCTTCCAGGAGCAGCCCGACTTCGAGAAGAACCCGGCGACCTTCAAGCCCGGGCTCGCCACCTCCTACGAGTGGTCTGCCGACCACAAGATCCTCACCGTGCACCTGCGGCCGGAGGCGGTCTGGAGCGACGGCGTGCCCATTACCGCGGACGATGTGCGCTGGACCTGGCAGGCCCAGAAGAACCCCGACATCGCCTGGGACTCGGCCTACATGGTGGAGCCCATCACCGACGTCGAGGTGGTGGACCCGAAGACGGTGCGCTACCACTACTCGCGGGCCTACGCCAAGCAGATCCAGGACATGAACGAGGGCGCGGTCCTGCCCAAGCACGCCTGGGAGAAGATCCCGTTTTCCGAGTGGCGGAACAACGCCGACTGGTTCCGCGAGCACCTGGTGGTGAGCGGCCCCTTCACGGTCGGCTCCTGGGAGCCGCAGCAGCAGGTGGTGCTGGTCCGCAACCCGCGCTACTTCCGCAAGGACCTGCCCCTCCTGGACAAGGTGGTGATTCGCAATGTCCCGGACCAGGCCAGCCTGATGACCCAGCTCTTCAGCGGCGAGATCGATTTCGCACCGCAGGTCTCTCCCAACGAAGCCGGCAGGGTCAAGGCCGATCCGAAGCTGGAGCTGATCCCCTACTGGTTCCGCACCTACATCGCCGTGATCTGGAACCACCGCAATCCGCTCTTCGCCGACGCCGACGTCCGCCGCGCCCTGACCCTGGCCATCGACCGCCAGACGATCGTGGACACGCTCTGGCCCGCCGGCACCGGCCGGGTGGCGACCTCCCCGATCCTGCAGAGCGTCTGGGCCAACGATCGCTCCATCCTGCCGCTGCCCTATGACCCCGCCGAAGCGCGCCGGATCCTGGCGGCCGAGGGGTGGAAGGACACCGACGGCGACGACATCCTGGACAAGGGAGGCAAGCCGTTCTCCTTCGCGCTGCCGAGCAACGCCGGCAACCAGCAGCGCAACGATGCCGCGGTCATGATCCAGGACCAGCTCAAGAAGGTCGGCATCGGGGTCGAGCCCCGCGTGGTGGAGTTCAACAGCATGATCTCCGATGCCCAGGGCGGAACGTTCGAGGCCATGGTGTTCGGCCTGACCATGGACACCAGCATGGACCTGACCGGCCTGTACGACAGCAATCAGGTGGTGGAGGGGAACTTCGGCGCCTACAAGAACCCGGAGCTCGACCGCCTCATGGCCCAGGCCATGTCCACGCCCGATATCCGGGACGCCAGGCCGCTCCTGTACCGCATTCAGCAGATCATCCACCGCGACCAGCCGAGCACCCTCCTCTGGGAGTCGCAGCGGCTGAGCGCGGTCAACCGGCGGGTCCACGACGCCAGGCCGAACGTCCTCTTCTCGCTGTTCAACCTG
>JANOCF010000721.1:0-2109 GCA_031412055.1 Holophagales bacterium
CGGGTGGACGGTGGGGGTGCTGCAGGAGGAGCTTTCCGCGCTTTACGGCGCCTTTGCGCGCGGCGAACCGTCGCCGCTGCCGGAGCCGGCGCTGCAGTACGCGGACTACGCCGTGTGGCAGCGTGCGCGGATGTCGGGCGCGGCGCTGGAGGGGCAGGTGGAGTTCTGGCGACGCACGCTGGACGGCGCCCCCGCGCTCCTGGAGCTGCCCACCGACCGTCCGCGCCCGCCGGTGGAATCGCACCGCGGCGCCGTGGAGGAGCTGGCCGTTTCGGCGGAGCTGGCGAAGCGGATCCACGCCCTGGCCCGGCGCGAGGGCGCCACCCTGTTCATGGTCCTCCTCGCCGCGCTGGACGTGGTCCTCGGCCGGCTCGCCGGACAGGAGGACGTCGTCGTCGGCACCCCGATCGCGGGGCGCACGCGGGCGGAAACCGACCGCATGGTGGGGCTTTTCCTCAATTCGCTGGCGCTGCGGACCGACCTTTCGGGCGATCCCACCTTCCGCGAGCTGCTGGCGCGGGTGCGCGAGGTGGCGGTGGGCGCCTATGCCCACCAGGACCTCCCCTTCGAGAAGCTCCTGGCCGAGATCGAGCCGCAGCGGGATCTCTCTCGCACGCCGCTCTTCCAGGTCTTCTTCAACATGCTGAACTTTCCGATGACCGAGGTGCGTCTCCCCGGTCTCATCATCGAGGGCCTGGGCGCGCCAGAGCCCCACGCGAAGTTCGACATAACGCTCTATCTGGTCGAGGAAGGCGGCGCGATCCGGATCGACCTGATCTACAACGCCGGCCTTTTCGATGCTCCGCGCATGGAGGAGGCGCTTGCCCAGTACCAGCTCCTCCTGGAGCAGGCCGTGGCCGATCCCGACGCTCGGATCGGATCGTTTTCCCTGGTGACCGAAGCCGCGCGGAGGGTGCTGCCGGACCCCAGGGCTCCACTGGACCCGAGCTGGCCCGGATCGGTGGTGGATGCCGTGGCGCGCCACGCGCGGGAGACCCCGGATCGTCCGGCCGTGATCTGGGAAGAGGGATCGCTCACCTACGCGCAGCTCGCCGAAGAGATGGAGAGAGTCGCGTCGGGGTTGGATGTAGACCCTGGCGATGTCGTGGCCATCCAAGGCCACCGCAGCGCGCCGCTCGTGCCGGCCATCCTGGGTGTATTGAGGGCCGGCGCCGCGTTCGTGATCCTCGACCCTGCCTACCCCGAGCAGCGCAACGCCGAGATCCTGCGCCTGGCAAGACCTGCGGCCATTCTGAAAGCCTCCGAAGGGGGCGCAGGCGTAAAGCCTGGGGTTTCAACCCCAGGTAGGCCGGACGACCTCGCCTACATCGCCTTCACCTCGGGCTCGACTGGAACCCCCAAGGGCGTCCTCGGCCTCCATCGCTCGCTGACCCACTTCTACCCGTGGATGAGCGAGACCTTCCAGCTTGGCTCGGAAGACCGCTTCAGCCTCCTCTCCGGACTGGCGCACGACCCGCTGCACCGCGACGTCTTCACGCCGCTCTGGCTCGGCGGCGCCGTCGTGATCCCGGACCCGGAGCGCATGGCCGAGCCCGGCTGGCTCGCGGGCTGGATGCAGCGCACGGGGGTCACCGTCGCGAACCTCACCCCGGCCATGGGACGCCTACTGACCGAGACGTCCGACACCATCCCCAGCCTGCGCCGGGCCTTCTTCGTCGGCGACGTGCTGACCCGGCGCGACGTGGAGCGGCTGCGCTCGATCGCTCCCGGAGTCGCCTGCGTCAACCTGTACGGCTCGACCGAGACCCAGCGCGCCGTCGGCTATCACGAGGTTCAGGAGAACGAGAGTCGGGAGACCTACCCGCTCGGGCGCGGCATGCCGGACGTGCAGCTCCTCGTCCTCGCGCCATCCGGGCAACTGGCCCGTATTGGCGGCATTGGCGAGGTGGGGGAGATCGGCGTGCGCAGCCCCCACATCGCGGCCGGCTACCTCGACGATCCCGCGCTCACGGCGGAGCGCTTCGTCACGAATCCGTTTACGGGACGCGAGGGCGACCGCGTCTATAGGACAGGCGATCTCGGGCGCTATCGGCCGGACGGCGAAGTCGAACCGCTCGGGCGCGCCGACCTCCAGGTCAAGATCCGCGG
>JANOCF010000722.1:0-2575 GCA_031412055.1 Holophagales bacterium
CGCCTGCTCGGCCAGGGTACCCAGGTCGCGGCCGGCCGCGGCGTTGGCGGTCACCCAGATAATGCGCTCCTGGTCGTCGCGGTCGATGATCACCGGACCCTTGGCATAGTGCACGTCCACCACGTTGCGCAGCGATACGCTCTCTCCCGTGGAGGAGACCAGGGACACCTGGTTCAGATCCGCCAGGAACTCGCGGTCGGCTTCCGCCAGGCGCACCACGATGTCGTACTCCCGGCCAGCCTCCCGCAGCACGGTGGCGCGGCTGCCGGCCACGTTGGTCTCGATGATGCCGGCCACCTGGTTCATGGATAGGCCCATGCGCGCGATCTTCTCCCGGTTGATCCGGATGATCCGCTCGGGCCGGCCGGGATCGCGGCCGATGCGCGCGTCGGTCAGCCCGTCTACGCCGGAGAGCACCCGCTGCGTCTGCTCGGCCAGGGCGTAGGCCGTGTCCATGTCGTGGCCGCGGACCTCCACGGCCAGCCCCTCGTTGCCGCCGCCCAGGGCCATGTTCAGGATGAAGAAGCCCGAGCCCTCGCGGGCGCGCACCCGCGCTCCGGGCAGGGCGGAGAACCGCGCCCGCAGGGCATCGGCCACCTCGGCCGAGCTGCGCGTGCGCTCGGGCGGGTCGGCCAGCGTCAGCTGGATCTCGCCGGTGTGGCCGCCCGTCGCCCGCCAGCCGCCGCCGCCGACCGTGGCCGTCATGTTCTCCAGCTCGGGCACCTCTTCGCGCACGATCCGCTCGATCTGGCGGAAGGTGTCGTCCATCAGCTCCAGCCGGGTTCCCACCGCCATCTCGGCGTTGATCCGCACCTCGCCCTCGTCGGTCCTGGGCATCAGCTCGGAGCCGATGCGGGGCACGACGAGCAGGCTGAGCACGACCAGCACCGCGGTGCCGATCACCACCGTGGAGCGGTTGGCGAGCGCCCACTCGATAGCGCGGCGGTAGCGGTCCTCCAGGCTGCCGAGGAACCTCTCGCTCCAGGTGGAGAAGCGCTCCAGCGGCTGCCAGCGGGAGTGCGGGTGGGCCTCTCCGCGGCGCAGCATGCGCGCGGCGAGGACCGGGATCAGCGTCAGGCCCGCGATCAGCGAGGCGAGCTGGGAGAAGGCGACGACCACGGCGAGCTGCCGGTACATGACGCCCGCCATCCCCTTCATGAACAGGATGGGGAGGAACACGACCATGGTGGTCAGGGTCGTGGCGATGAGCGGCGCCGCCACTTCCTGGGTGCCTTCGATGGCGCAGGTCTCGGCGTCGAGCCCTTCTTCCCGTTTGCGGAAGATGTTTTCGAGCACCACTACGGCGTTGTCCAGGAGCATGCCCACGCCCAGGGCCAGGCCGCCGAAGGTCATGATGTTCAGCGTGTAGCCGTTCAGGTAGATCAGGGCGAAGGTGGCGGCCACGGTGATCGGCGTGACCGTGGCGATGACCAGGGTCGAGCGCACCGAGCGCAGGAAGAAGAAAAGGACCAGGACCGCCAGCAGGCCGCCCACCACCGCGTTGGAGGTGACGTTGGACATCGCGTCCCGGATGTAGGCGCTGGAGTCCAGGGTGGTGATCACCCGGGTCTGGGGAAAGTCCTTGTTGAGGCGCTCCACCTCGGCCAGGATGGCGTCGGCCACCTCGACCGTGTTGGCCCCGGACTGCTTGTTGAGCGAGATGTAGATGCCCGGCTCGCCGTTGATCCGCACGAGCGAGGTGACCTCTTCGGTGCCGTCGCGGACCTCGGCGATGTCGCGCAGGTAGATGGGCACGCCCTCGCGCACCGACACCACGGTCGAGCCGATCTCCTCGGCGCCGCGGTACTCGCCCACGGTGCGGAGGAAGACGTCCGTGTTTCCCTCCGCGACCTTGCCCGCCGGGCGGTTCAGGTTCTCCTCGCGCAGGAGCCGGGTGACGCGGTCCGCCGACAGGCCGAGGGCGAGCATCCGGTCCCGGTCCAGGTTGACCTGAACTTGGCGCCGCAGACCGCCGCGGATGTCCACCGAGGCCACGCCGGGCACGCGCTCCAGCCGGCGCTCCAGGCGCTCCTCGGTGAACTCGCGCAGCTGTGTGGGGTTCATCTCGGCCGACGAGACGCCCAGGAAGATGATGGGGAAGGCGGCGAGGTCGAACTTGAAGACGACCGGGGTGTCCGCCTCTTCCGGGAGCTGCCCCTTGACGCGCTCGATGCGGCTGCGCACCTCCTCGGCGGCGGCATCCAGGTCCGTACCCCAGTCGAAGGAGATGCGCACCGACGACTGGCCTTCGGAGGAGGTAGAGGCGATGGTCTCGACCCCGGCGATGGCCGCCACGGTCTCCTCCATGGGCCGGGTGATCAGGTCCTCGACCTCCTGCGGCCCCACGTGCGGGTAGCTGGTCTGCACCGTGAGGGTGGGGTGGGTCACCTCCGGGAGCAGGTCGATCGGGAGCTGGAAGAGCGAGACGGCGCCGAACAGGGTGACGATCAGCACCGCCATGGTGGTGGTGACGGGGCGCTTGACGGATGCGCTGACGAGACTCATCGGGGCTCCCTTCTCAGGCTCCCTGCCGCTCGCGGGAGGCTGCCCGCGGTGGCTGGGGCGGAGCTCCCGG
>JANOCF010000723.1:0-1733 GCA_031412055.1 Holophagales bacterium
TGGGGTCGGGATCGTCCACCACCGCCTCGACCGTGATCTGGCCCGGCGGGAAGTCCGCCTCCGTCCAGACGTTCTCCACCCGGTTCGTCAGCGTCCGCGAGACCGCGCCAGAGGTCGTCACCCGCACGCGGCTGAAGTCGAAGGCGGGGTCGCCCTCGACGATCACCTCGACCACGAGCGTGGCCGTCTCGGGAATCGGCGGGGGCGGGATGACCGGCGGGACCTCTACCGTCACCGCGGGCGGCGGAATGTACTCGCGCAGCGACAGGGCATATTCGAAGCGCTCCGTCTTGCCGGCCAGCTCGCGCACGCCCATCTCCTCGATGAGCACCTTGTCCACGCGGGTGGCGGTGGCGATGTCCGAGACGAAGGGGACCGGCGCGGCGGCGTGAAACTTCTCGCGCAGCCCCTTGAGGTCCTCCCCCGCTTCCGGCCCGGTCAGCACGCCCGTCAACGTCACGCGCACGGCGCGGCGCCCCAGGTCCTGGAGGAAGTCGCCCTCCAGGGCCGGAACGCCGTGCTGCGCCAGGACCTCCTCGTCCTCCGAGGCGATCCGCTGGGTCTGGGGCAGCTCGACGCCGTCGAGCATGGGTTTGGTCGGTGCCACGGTCCTCTCTTTCCATCCGGTCAGGCGGACGGCGGCCGCGATTTGTTACGCCTTCCATAAACCGCTCAACGGGGAAGGGTTCGATCGGGGCCAGGATCTCTCTCCGTGTGTGCCGGAACTGGCGCCGGAAGAGGTCCCTTGGTGAGAGCGCGTCAGGGATGTCCTTCCGGAGCTCCCGGAAGCGTTCCGCGGCTTCCGGAGATCGCTCCGTGGCTTGCGGCAGCCGTTCCGCGGCTTCCGGAGATTGTTCCGCGGGTCCCGGAGATCCTGCCGGAGCTTCGGGAGGCGGCCCCGGACCTCTGGGAGACCTCGCCGCGGCATCCGGGAGCCGCTCCGTGCTTCCGGGCATCCTCCCGCAAGGTCCGGCAGGCTTGCCGGAACCCCGGGACTCGTCTCCGGAACCGCCGGACGCGCTCCCGTGGCCTCCGGGAGCCTTCCCGCACCGGCCGGACGCCGTTCCGGGATGCCCGGCACCCTTCCGGAAGGCGCGGAACGTCCACCGGAAGGCGCGGCATCTCTACCGGAAGGCGCGGGACGCACACTGGAAGGGCGGGAAGGGATCCGGAAGGCCCGGCACCCTCTCCGCGAGGCCGGGGCTCACGTCTCGATGGCGCGGAAGCCGATCTCCGTGGTGAAGCCGGCGGCCTTGGTGATGCGATGGACGACCCGGCGCACCTGGAAGAAGGTGTTGAGCGGCTCGTCCGCCAGGCCTTTCAGCCGGATGGAATCGCCCAGCCGGACCTGGGGCCGGCCGAGGATCACGAGACGCCCACGGACCGTGCGGCGCTGGATCTCTGTGAAAGCGGCCTGGGCCGCGGTGTGGGCGGCGAGGCGGGTGCGCAGCGCCGGCCGCTCCAGGAGCAGAAGTGGTCCTTCGCCCGCCTCGCCGCGGGAGCCCTGGAAGTCGCTGGTAAGCCATGCCCAGGCCTGGTCGCCGCGGCTGGCGGTCGGGCTCTCCCCCCACGCCTCGACGCGGCCGGCCCGGGCCGGCGTGCGCAGCACCTCCAGCTCCAGGATGTGCTTGCCGTACTCCAGGACGTGCGCCGTCCGGCCGCCGGAAAATCTTTCGAAGACCAGCTTGCCCTCGGGATCGACAAAGAGGTCGAAGCCGCTCAAGTCAGCCAGG
>JANOCF010000724.1:0-1806 GCA_031412055.1 Holophagales bacterium
ATCGCGATCCATCGCCACTTCTTCGGGCTGCTCTCCGGCGGCCTGGTGGCGCACTCGCAGCTCGGCGTGCAGCTCGGCAAAGGGCGGGGCTTCCGGCTCCTCTTCACCCTGGAGCGCTTGATCGCGTGGATCGTCCGACCGCTGCTCGACCGCACCCTGCGCGACCAGCCCTTCCCGGTCCAGCTCCGCCGCCGCCTGGAGATCCTGGGGCCGACCTACATCAAGCTGGGACAGGTCCTCGCCCTGCGCCAGGACATCCTCCCCGAGGAGATCACCGAGGAGCTCAAGAACCTCCTCGACCGGCTGCCGGTCGTCCCCTTCGACCGCTACCTCGGCCTCATCGAGGCGGACCTCAAGCGGCCCGTGGCGTCGATGTACTCCTGGATCGACCCGCTGCCCATCGGCTCGGCCTCGATCGCCCAGATCCACCGCGCCACCACCCTGGAGGGCGACTCGGTCATCCTCAAGGTGGTCAAGCCGGGCATCCGCGAGACCCTGAACCGGGACGCCATCCTGCTGCGCGGCCTCGGCATGATCCTGCAGATCTTCCTCCCGCAGTACCGGCCCCGGAAGGTCATCGCCGAGTTCGTGGAGTACACCCGCCGCGAGGTGGACCTGCGGCGCGAGGCCGACAACGCCGAGACGTTCGCGGCCAACTTCCACGATCTCGAGGGCGTGGTCTTCCCCCGCATCTACCGGCGGTACAGCGGGCGCGGCGTGCTCACCATGGAGTTCCTGAACGGCTACAAGCCGAGCGCGCCGGAGGTGGCCCACCAGCTCACCGGGGAGGAGCGCGACCGGCTGGTGGACCTCGGCGCCGCGAGCATCATCCGCATGCTCTTCCAGGACGGCTTCTTCCACGCCGACCTCCATCCCGGCAACCTCCTGATCCTTCCCGGCCCCAAGCTCGGATTCATCGACCTGGGCATGGTCGGCCGGTTCAGCGAAGAGCTCCGGCGCACGATGCTCTACTACTACTACGAGCTGGTGATGGGGGACGCCGAGGGCGCGGCGCGTTACCTCGCCCAGATCGCGGAGACCGGGCCGGGCTCCGACCCGCACGGCTTCCGCCGCGAGGTCACGGAGATCCTCCATCGCTGGAACCGCAACGCCAACTTCCGCGACTTCTCGCTCGCCCAGCTCATCATGCGCTCGGTCAACCTCGGCGCCCAGCACCGGATGTACTTCCCCGTAGAGATGGTCCTCATGATCAAGGCCCTGGTGACATTCGAGGGGGTCGGCCAGATCCTCAAGCCGGGCCTGGACGTGGCCGCTGTGTCACAGGAGCACGCCAGGACCATCTTCAAGCGCCAGTTCAGCCCGGAGCACCTCTTCCAGCAGTTCCTGCACGGTGTGCCGGAGATCCTGGAAGCCGTCTCCAAGTCTCCCATGCTGATCCTGGAGGGCTTGCGTCTCCTGGAGCAGGCCACCCGCCGGCCCGAGAACCCCTTCCGCGGCCTGCGCGGCACCCTCTTCGGCGGCTTCTGCATCGTGGCCGGCGCCATCCTCGCCGGCGCCCGTGGACCGTGGCCCGTCTGGGCCGCGCTCTTCGTCGTCGGCATCGCCGTCGCCCTCCACCGCGGGCGATAGGCGCGCCGTCTACTCCACCAGCGCCTTCCAGAGGTCCAGCCGCCGCCAGTCCTCCATCTTGCGCCCGTCGAGGAAAACGGTAGGGGTCGACTCGATCTTCATCCGCTCGCCGAGCCGCGCGTCCTCCTGGATACGGGCGCGGTGGGCGTTGGCGGCCACCATCTTGGACAGGCGGGCGGGGTCCACGCCGGCCTCCTGTGCCAGGGCTGACCAGGG
>JANOCF010000725.1:0-2337 GCA_031412055.1 Holophagales bacterium
ACCGTCTCCTGCGGGGACTACCGAGGCCGACGCTGGGTGACGCGGCCTCGCCCGCATGTGGACCGTCTCGCCTGCGCCTGGCTGATTCGACGCTTCGTCGACCCCCAGGCCGAGATCCGCTATGCCGACGCTCCCGAGCCCGGCGAGGTCTCCTTCGACATGCGTCGGGCCGATTTCGGCCATGTCGGCAATCGGTGCAGCTTCGAAACCATGCTGGCGGCCTTTGGCTTGAAGGACCCGGGCCTCGTCGCCCTGGCCGAGATCGTCCATGAGATTGATCTTCGCGACGGCCTTTCTGCGCGCCCGGAGATCGCCGGGGTGGACAGCATTCTTGCCGGCTGGTCGACGTTGAACCTTCCTGATTCCGAGATCGAACGCCTTGGCACGTCTCTGTTCGAAGGGTTGTACGGCACGCTGTTCAGCGCGCGGGAGGAGCCGTCCGGCCCGCGCCGCGGTTCCCGTTCGAGCCGGAAACGGAAATGACGGCTCCGCCCGCCGCTCTCCGCGGCGAATCGGCCTGGTGAACACCATGGTCTGGACTCACAGGCCTCGCCGCAGCAGGTGGAGACACTTCAGAAGGTTGTCCGCAGGGAGAGGCTGATGTCCCGTCCTGGCATCGGGACCACATCCTTGAGGAAGGAGACGTGGTTGCGCGCCTCCTCGTCCAGCAGGTTGGTACCCCGCAGCAGCACGTCAAAGACCGCCCGCTGTGTGAAGAACCGGTAACCCAGAGTTGCATTGAGCATCGTGTACGCCTCGGTCGGTATCTCGGAGACAGCCACGCGGTCCTGTCCACCCACGCGCATTCCCTCGATCTGTGCATCGATCCTTTCATTCCGGTAGTGGAACCCCAGACGGAAGCGTTCGGGCGGGATGCGCGGCAACGGCTCCGAGGTAGCCCTCAGCTCGGCCCGCACGAAGTCGGCGCCCAGTTCCAGGTCGACGTGGTGCGGCTCGCCGTGGAAGATCTGGAGGACGGCGTCCAGCTCGGCGCCTCGGAACTCGGCGTCCTGCTGCACGAACCGGAAGACCGGCAGCCCGTCTTCCTCCTCTCCGGTGGCCTGTTCGAAGATGTAGTCGTCGAAGCGGCTCGCGAAGATGGTGATCTCGCCGGTGAACCGTCCCGTTGTCCTGCGCAGAGTCAGATCGAGCCCGAGGCTCGTCTCGTTGTCGAGGTCGGGGTTGCCGATCTCGAAGGCGCTGGTGGCAAGGTGCGGCCCATTCGAGAACAGCTCCTCTGCGTTGGGGAGCTTGGTGGAACGGGCCAGGGAGAGGCCGAGGGACCAGTCGTCCGGTCCCGGTTGCCAGACCGCGCCCAGCGAGCCTGACACTCCATCAAAGGAGCGCTCGCGAACCGCGCCCTGCTTCGCGGTGACGTCCTGGTTCTCGAATCGCGCTCCGAGTTGGAAGCGCCAGTCGCCCCGGGTCAGCTCCTGGAAACCGAACGCCGCCCACGTATCGGTCTGGGTGGGAGGGACGAAAGCCTCTTCGCCGACGGCGGAGAACTCGCGGCTCAGCGCCTGCACGCCGAACGAGCCGGACAACGCTCCGACGCGGCGCTGGAGAAGCTCCACCCGCCCTTCCCAGCTATCGTTGGTGAAGACCGTTCCGGTCTCCTCGCCTTCCAGTTCCCGGTGCTCGTAGTCGGTGGCGCCGATGCGCAGGTTGAGGCCGCTGAAGACTCCTAGCGGACGAGTGGTGCCGCCGCGCAGGTTCCAGCGCCGCTGCGCCAGATCGACCCGGACGGGCGCTTCTTCCTCTTCCGGTCCGTCCTCGTCAACCGCCTCATGATGTCCCCCCGGGATGCCATAAAGGCTGTCAAGGCCGCTGGCGGAGATGCCGACGAAACCACTGTCGGCTATGTAGGACACTCCGAGAGCGCCCCCTTCGCTTTCGATGCCGCTGTTCGGGAGGATGCCGAAAGTCTCTCCGTGATCCTCGCCGCCTTCCTGCTCCTCGGCGCGGCGCAGGGCCTCGGATTCGGCGAAGCCGGGGATCTCATAGTCGCCAGCTTCCCGCTTGAGGAAATCCAGGTGCCAGGCGACGCGGCCGACGCCACCCTCGAGAACCGCGGAGCCGCTGCGCTCGTCGGCGACCTTGCCGCCTCGCAGCTCCACCTTCCCGGAGATCCGTTCGGCCGACACCGTCTCGGGGATCCGGCCGTCAATGACGTTGATCACTCCGCCCACGGCGCTGCTGCCGTAGAGCAAGGTGGCCGGTCCTCGCAGAACTTCGATTCGCTCGGCGGACAGGGGATCGATACTGACCGCGTGATCTGGACTGGTGCTGGAGGCATCGCCGGCGCCGAGCCCCCCTTCAAGAATCCGGATGCGGTCG
>JANOCF010000726.1:0-2272 GCA_031412055.1 Holophagales bacterium
CGAGGCCATGGTCGGCCCGTTCATCAACACCGTCCCCGTGCGGATCGGTCTCTCCCGCGACGAGACGCTGGGCGCCTGGCTGCCGCGCGTTCAGGACGAAATCCTCGAACTGCGCCGCTGGGAGTTCAGTCCCCTGGTCCAGGTCCAGGCATGGAGCGAGATCCCGCGCGGCCGGTCGCTCTTCGACACCCTGCTCGTGTTCCAGAGCCCGATCCGCAACGACCGGCTGCAGGAGCAGCACGGCCGCATCGACGCCCTGGGCGTGCGCGGCGTCCGCCACGGCGGCGGCTGGACCAACTATGCCCTGAGCGCCGACGTCCGCCATCGCGAGGAGACGGTGATCCATCTCTCCTACGACCGCCGCCGCCTGAGCGACGCGGCGGTCGAGCGGCTGGGCGGCGACTACGAAACCCTGCTTCGCGCCATGGCCGCAGGTCACGACGCGGCCGTGGGCGCGATCCTGGATCAGGCCGCGGAGGCTTCCCGCGCGCGGCGGAGCCGCGCCGGATCGGACCTCGAAGCGGCCAACCGCGAGCGGCTCCGCCGTGTGCGCCGGCAGCCGCTCGCCGCGACAGCTCTCACCGAGGAGGCACGATGAACATCAAGACCCCTGGCGCGCCGGCCCTCCGTCCACCGGGCGCCGTGAAGAGAAAGTCGCTCACCACCCAGGACGAGTGGGTGCGCGAGAGCCTGCTGGAGCCCGGCCGGACCCTGCCGCTGGTCGTGGAGCCCGCCATCGACCAGGTCGACCTCGCGGCCTGGGCGCGGGGTCACCGCGACTGGATCGAGGACCGCCTGCGCAAGCACGGCGCGATCCTCTTCCGCGGCTTCCCCGTGGCCTCTACGGGCGAGTTCGAGACGGTGGTCGCCGCCGCGTCGGGCGATCCCATCGACTACCGCGACCGCACGTCGCCGCGCAGCCTGGTGAGCGGCAAGGTCTACACGTCCACCGACCATCCGGCGGACCAGCGCATCCTGCTGCACAACGAGAACTCCTACAGCGCGGTGTGGCCGACCAAGATCTTCTTCTACTGCGTCCAGCCCGCCGAGACCGGGGGCGAGACGCCGCTGGCCGACTGCCGCAGGGTGCTGGCGCGGCTCGACCCGGCCCTGGTCGAGCGCTTCCGCGAGCGCGGCGTCGCCTACCAGCGCAACTTCGGCGACGGTCTCGGGCTTCCGTGGCAGAACGCCTTCGGGACCGAGGACCCGGTCGCGGTCGAGGGCTTCTGCCGCGATTTCGACATCCGTCTCGAATGGAAGGACGGCGGCCGTCTGCGCACCCGCCAGGTGCGCCCGGCGCTCCTCCGCCACCCGGTCACGGGCGAGGACGTCTGGTTCAACCAGGCCGCGCTCTTCCACATCGCCACCCTGGAGGAGGCGGTGCGCCGCGAGCTCCTCTCCGCCTTCTCCGAGGAGGACCTGCCGAGCCACGCGCTCTACGGCGACGGCTCGCCGATCGATGCGGCGGACGTGGCCACCATCTGCGAGGCCTACGATGCCGAGGCGGTGGGCTTCCCATGGCGCAAGCACGACATCCTGATGGTCGACAACGCCGCGGTGGCCCACGGCCGGGCTGCGTTCACCGGCGCGCGCAAGATCGTGGTCGGCATGGCCGAGCCCCGCCGCTGGTCGGAAGTGACCGCATCGTGATCGAAAGCGTTGCCCAGACCGCGTCCGTCGACGCCTTCCGGCTCTCGCCCCAGCAGGTACGCCTGTGGCGGGCCGGCGGCTCGGGCTCGCGCGCCGTCCTGGTTGTAGACCTCCAAGGGCCGCTCGACGTCCAGCGCCTGCGCGCCGCCGTGGCCGAGGTGGTGGGCCGCCACGAGATCCTGCGCACCGGCTTCCAGGAGATCGAAGGGCTGAAGATGCCGGCCCAGATCATCCGCGGGCGGGTGGACGTCGCCTGGGACCAGAGCGGCGCGACGAACCTGGAAGAGGGATCGACCCTGCGCTGCGGGCTGGTCCGGACCGGACCGGAGAGCCACGCGCTCACTCTGACCCTGCCCGCGCTCTGCGCCGATTCGGTCACGCTGGCCAATCTCTTTGCCGAGGTAACAGCCGCCTACGCGGGCGACGCCTCCGAGGACGAGGTGCTCCAGTACGCGGACTTCACCGAGTGGCAGCACGAGATCCTGGAGTCGGAAGACACCGCGGCCGGCCGGGAGCGCTGGCTCGCTCATGGCGACTGGGACTCCGCGCCGCTCCGCCTGCCCTGGGAGAAGCTCGCGCCCGCGGCGCCGTTCACGTCCGAGGTCGTTCGGGTGGAGCTCGA
>JANOCF010000727.1:0-2389 GCA_031412055.1 Holophagales bacterium
CGGCGCAGGAAGAAGGGGCGGACGGCGCGGGCGAGCATCTCCCGGTTCTCGGAGCCCGGGATTTTCGCCTCCACGGTGTGCGAGCGCAGGAGCGGAGAGGCTCCGAGAAGGCCGGGGTTCAGGAACTCGACCAGGCTCCACAGCTCGCCCAGGTGGTTCTCGACCGGCGTTCCGCTCAGCGCGAGGCGGTGCCGGCCGCGCAGCAGGCGAGCCGCCTTGGCCGTCTGGCTGTCGGCGTTCTTGATCGCCTGTGCCTCGTCGAGGATCAGGTAGTCGAACTCGATCTTGCGCAGCATCGGCACGTCCCGACGCAAGGTCCCGTAGGTGGTGAGCACGACGTCGTAGCCGTCGAAGGGATCTCCTTGCCGGCCGCGGCCGATCCCGGTGTGCTCGAGGATGCGCAGCCGGGGCGTGAAGCGCTTCGCCTCCGCGATCCAGTTGAAGACCAGCGATTTCGGCACCACCACCAGCGACGGGGGGATGGCTAGAGGATTGCTCTCCCGCTCGCGCATCTCGCGGCGGGACTCGAGCAGGGCGAGCACCTGGACGGTCTTGCCAAGACCCATGTCGTCCGCGAGGCAGCCGCCGAAGCCGAAGTCGCGGAGGAAGTGGAGCCAGCCCAGGCCGACGAGCTGGTAGTTGCGCAGCTCGCCCTGGAAGTTCGGCGGCGCCTCGGCCGGCTCGATACCCTCGAAGCGGTGGAGGCGTTGGCGGGCGCGGCCGAAGGCCTCGTCCCAGGTGGCTTCGGGCTGCTCGGCGAGCCAGGCGTCGAGGAGGGCCGCCTGGTTGGGCTGAAACCGCAGATGGTCGTCCTCGGGGCTCCCGAGTCCGGCCAGGGGCTGAGCTTCTGGATCCACTCTTCGGGGAGGATTCCCTGGCTGCCGTCGCCCAGCGGCACGAAGCCCTCGCCACGACGGATGGCGGCGAGCAGTTGGGGAAGCGCGACCGTCTGCCCACCGAACTCCGCCTCGCCGTGGAGCTCGAACCAGTCGACTCCCGAGGAGACGCCGAGCCGGAAGTTGCCGGCCGAGCGGTAGAGCTTCCCCTGGGCCTCGACCGACCATCCCTCGGCGAGGAGCGTGCGCACGACGGCCGGAACCCGGGCGGGCGGGAGGCGCAGGACCTTGCTTTCGGGCGGCTCGTCCGGCTCGGGACGGAAGCCCAGCTCCGTCAGCCGGAGGATGGCCTGCCGCTCGGCGTCGGGGTTGCGCAGGAGGAGGCGCCGGGTTTCCCGGTGGTAGATGCCGGGGCTGGAGGCGAGGGCAGGCACTTCGCGTCCGTCGTAGACGAACGAGGTTGCCGCGCGGAGCCACTCCCGGGATAACCGGGTCGGGGCCGAGAGCCGCAGCAGCGGCCGGGGAACCGGACGCGCCTCTTCGAACTTCAGGCTTTCCGGAAGGTCGATCCGCAGGGGAACGGGCCAGGCGAGGAGCCGCTCGAGCAGGTCCTCCTTCTCCGCGGCGGGTACCCGCAGCGTGCCGACGCGGCGCAGCATCAGGAGCCAGCTGAAGGCGCCGCCGGAGTCGAGCCGGCCGGCCCGGTTGGCCAGGAACACCAGGCCGGAGGGGAGGAGGAGCGCGGGCTCCGCGAGCGGCAGGCGCTCCTGCCCGCGATCACCCCGGCGGAGCGATCCGGACATCCCGCAGTCGCCTTCCGGCTCCTCCCGGATCTCCATCCAGAACTGCCAGGGCTCGTCTCCGTCCCAGGCGAGCGGCTCGCCGGCATCCGAAGCCGGCCCGATGCGCAGCCGGCACCGTTTTGTGGCACAGAGCAGCGGCAGCAGGACGCCTACCGCCGGGCCGGGGATCTCCCCATGGTCGGGAACCACGGACCAGCGCATCGAAGGCATGGAGCTGCTCGCCGACACGCCGGTGAGCAGGGAGAGGATCTCCCGGTCCGCGGGGTCGGGGAGGAGGGGGATTTCCGCACGGGTGAGCCGGAGCCTGGAGAGGCCCTTCAGGGTTCCCTCGGCCGTCCTGGTGCCGGTCATGATGTCCAGCGTGAGCTGCTGTCTGCGTACGCTTTCGGGCACGTCGACGAAGTAGAAGAGGTCCTTGGCGAACGGCGGAGCGGCAGCGGCAGGCTCCGGCTTCCGGACGCGGTTCAGGATCTCGCGCCAGTCGGCCTCCCGGCGGGCCTTCTCGTCCGGCGGGTTCTGCGGGTTCTGCGGGCTGCCGTTCACGAGGATCGTATGCGGGAGGCTCCCCGAAAGGCCCCGGAGGCCGCCCTTCTCGTCCGCGGCGAGGAGAGTCGCCCAAACGTGCTTGCAGACCTCGGCGCGGTCGGCGAAGTAGGGACAGGAGCAGGACGCCCGGAGATTGTCCGACTCCCGGCTCAGGCGGACGTCGTAGGAGTCGGAGCCCGAGACGACCGCCTCGACCTGTTCGGG
>JANOCF010000728.1:0-3502 GCA_031412055.1 Holophagales bacterium
GACGCCTCCGTCCTCCCCTTTGCGGATCGGACGTTCGCCCTCGCGGCAAGCCTCAACGTGCTGGACTGCGTGGCCTCTCCCCGCGACGCCCTGGCCGAACTGGCACGCGTCCTCGCCCCGGAAGGCAAGGCCCTCCTCGCCACCCCCTACGACTGGTCGCCCGGCGCCACGCCCGTCGAGGCCTGGCTCGGCGGCCACTCGCAGCGCGGACCGCACCGGGGCGCCTCCGAGCCCGTGCTCCGCACCCTCGTGGGCGGCGGACACCCCGCGTCCGTCCCCGGGCTCGGGATCGTAGCCGAGGAGCTGGCCTTTCCCTGGCGCGTGCGCCTCCACGACCGCAGCGCCGTCGAGTACGCGGTCCACCTGCTGATCGCCCGATCGATCACTCCCTGAGCAGCGCCGCTTGCCGCGGAGGCACACTTCAAGTAGATTTCAAGCATACGACTGAATTTCTGGGCGAAGGGATGGGCCATGCTCAAAAGGGCAGCAGTGTACTGGGCTTGCCTGATGCTTCTCGCAATCACGCCGGCTGTCTCGCAGGAGCTTGAAACCGGGGAGGCCGTGGCCAAACCGTCTTCGGACCTCCTCCTGCCCTACTTCGAGGTCGAGCTGGCCCAGGGCGGCGCGACGACCTTCTTCGCCGTGGTCAACGCCCTCGGCAAGACGGCCAACGCCACGGTCACCCTGCACACCAACTGGGGCATCCCGGTCCTGACCGTCCCCCTCAAGCTCAGCCCCGGCCAGGTCTACACGTTCGACCTCGCCGACTGGCTCGTGCGCGGCGACCTGCCCGGCGGGAAGGACCTCTCCGCGGGCGAGCTGGTCCGCCTCCAGGCCGTGCTCACCGGCCAGCGATCGCCCTCCGACAGCCTCTACTACGGCACCGAAATCGATTCCGGCCGCGCGGCAGGCTTCCTCGCGCTCCGCACCACGGGCGGCGGTAGCGGCGGGAAGGGCAACAAGTCCCGGCCCGACGCCCTGCGCGGCGAGACCTTCCTCATCGACCCGGAGCAGGGTCCCGCCCGGGGGCACGACCTCCTCGACATCGACCGCGCCACCTCCAGCCGGGTCTGTCTGCGCCACAATCTGCGCCATCTACCGGGAACAGCGTCAGGAACAGGGATCGACACCGCCCAGATAGTCCTGTGGCGCGACGTGGCCGGCCAGGTCCTGCCCGCGCCCGTACTCGCGGACCGCCGCCGCAAGGTCGACGTGTCCGTGTTCTCCAAGGCCGGCAAGCTGCTCAGGAAGCACCAGCTTCGCCTCCTGCCGCTGGAGCAGGTCACCCTCGCCGACCTCGGGCTCACCGAGGCCCAGGGCCGGGTCGAGCTGGTGACCGAGGACCCGTCCGCGGTCGCGGCTCTGGCGAGCGAGGGCGGCCCGGTGTTCGAGGCCACCTGCCCCCAGACGGGCGGCCCCACGAAGAACCCGTCGGTCAAGATCGTGACCTTCGCCAACGGCCAGGACGCGAACACGCCGCCCGGCCCGCGGGTCGCGGTGGGCTCCGCCGTCAACCTGCAGTACCAGGTCACCAACAACGGCGCCTTCCCCCTGACCCAGATCAAGGTCAAGGACGACAAGGCCGGCTTCGCCAAGTGCCCGAAGGCGAACCTCCCGCCCGGCGGCGTCATGACCTGCACGGCCAGAGGGATCGCCGAGATCTGCCAGCAGAAGAGCCTGGCCACCGTCACCGCCGCGGTGAAGAAGCGCGGGAACGTCTCCGCCCAGGACGCAGCCCACTACTTCGGCGACGACGGCGCCCAGGTCGAGATCGTGGTCTCCACCAACGGCCAGGACGCCAACGATCCCGAGGGTCCGCGTGTCCAGGCGGGCTCGCGCGTGGACTGGACCTACCAGGTGACCAACACCGGCACCATCCGGCTTTACGAGATCAAGGTCCAGGACGACCGCGGCGCGGCCGTGGACTGCCCGCGCGTGAGCCTCGCCCCCGGCGAGCCCATGAGCTGCCTGGCCAGCGGCCTCGCGGTCCCCGGCTCCTTCCGCAACGTGGGCACCGTCACCGCGAGCGCGACCTGCGGCAAGGTGTCCGACGACGACGTGAGCCACTACTTCGGCGAGAGCGACACCGGCCTCCGCCTCCGCGCCCGCACCAACGGCTACGACGCCGACTTCCCGCCCGGACCCACGATCTCGATGGGCAGCCCGGTGACCTGGGAGTACCTGGTCGAAAACAGCGGCAAGCTCGACGTCCACGGCCTGAGCATCGCCGACAGCCGCGGGATCGCCGTGAGCTGCCCGGGCACCGGCCTCAAGTCCGGCCAGTCGATGACCTGCATCGCACGCGGCGTGGCAGACGCCTGCGAGCAGAGCCTCCAGGCCACGGTCACGGGCCAGACTTCCGGCGGCCAGTCGGTCTCCGACACCGATGCCAGCCACTACACCGGCCAGGCGCAGGCCGCGGTCCGGATCGAGATGTCGGTCAACGGCAGCGACGCCGACCTGCCGCCCGGACCCTCGGTGGTCATCGGCACGGCCATACAGTGGAGCTACGAGGTCACCAACATCGGCAAGGCCGAGCTGACCGGCGTCCAGGTCACGGACGACCGCGGCTCGGCGGTCTCCTGCCCCAGGAGCGAGCTCCGGCCCGGCGAGTCCATGAGCTGCGCGGCCAGCGGCAACGCCCTGTCCGGCGACTTCCGCAACCTGGCCACCGTCACCGCTTCCACGCCCTGCGGCGACGCGGTGTCCGACGACGACCCCGGCCACTACCGCGGCATGGGCGACCCAGGCATCCGCATCCGGAAGAGCACCAACGGCCAGGACGCCAACGTACCGCCCGGCCCCTCGGTCGCCATTGGCAGCCCGGTGGTCTGGGAGTACGTGGTCACCAACACCGGCCAGCTCGGCCTGAGCAGTGTCGCCGTGACGGACAGCCAGGGCGTGGGCGTGAGCTGCCCGGCGACCACGCTCGCGGCCGGAGCGTCGATGACCTGCGTCGGCGAGGGCGTGGCCCGGGCCTGCCAGTACAGCAACCTCGGCACGGCCACCGGTATCACTCCCATCGGGGCCAAGGTTTCCGCCGTAGACCCCAGCTACTACTTCGGCCAGCCCGGCACGGGCATCGAGATCGAGACCCGCACCAACGGCGTCGAAGCCGACACCGCTCCCGGCCCCACGATCAAGGTCGGCAGCCAGGTGAAGTGGACCTACACCGTGGTCAACACCGGCGACGTCGGCCTCACCGCGCTGCAGGTGAGCGACGACCAGGGAGCGGCGGTGATCTGCCCGCAGACGACGCTCGCGAGCGGCGAGACCCTGGTCTGCACCGCCCTGGGCACCGCGGCCGAGGGCCAGCACGCCAACACCGGCACCGTCTCCGCCCTCCCTCCTTGCGGCTCGCGGATCTCCGCGGAGGACCCGAGCCACTACTTCGGCGGCGGCGACGGCGCGCTCCTCCTGCGCAAGCTCACCAACGGCGAGGACGCCAACGAGCCCCCCGGCCCCACGATCGCCCAGGGAGATCCGGTCGCCTGGACCTACG
>JANOCF010000729.1:0-3973 GCA_031412055.1 Holophagales bacterium
CGCCGTCCACCCGGATCGCCGAGGTGGCAGGACGGATGGCGTGCTCATTTTTGGGCGCGACGACCGCGGGCGCCGCTACAGCCTTTTCGGAATCCTGCGCCAAAGCCGCAGTCGAGAGGGTGAAGACCGTGAAGAGAATCATTGCATACCTGATGGACGGTCTCTTCTTACGCAAGCGGAACCCTCCCGCAAGAAAAAAAATGGACAGTTTGGCGATCATTTCTGATGTCTGATCAAACGGATTGGCTTTCGATTGGCGAGTTAGTATAGCATCGGCGGATGCCAATCCATTATCGGGCTGAACTCTTTTGTCGCCATCAGTTTACGACGGCGCGCAAGGTTCTCGCGGGCTCGCTTCTGGCGGCTCTGGGCTCGATCTCGGTGGAGGCGCAGGCGCCTCCCGGCATGGCACTGACTCCGTGCAAGCTCGCGGGCCTCGAAGAGGAGGCCCGCTGCGGTACGCTGGAGGTGCCCGAGAACCACGGCGCTCCGTCCGGACGCAGGATTTCTCTGAAGATCGCAGTGCTCCCCGCGACCCCCGCGACCTCTGCAGGCACCGCGCCTGCGCCGGATCCGATTTTCGCCATCGCTGGTGGCCCGGGGGAGTCGGCCATCGCCAGCGCCGCGGTGTTCGCCCAACTCCTGGAGGAGGCGCGCGGTGAGCGCGACGTGGTCCTCGTGGACCTGCGCGGTACCGGCGGCTCGAACCGTCTCGACTGCCCCCTGCCCGGCAGCGACGACGACCCGCAGGCCTATCTCGGCGACTTCCTGCCGGCGGCCGCGATCCGCGAGTGCCTGGGCCGGCTCCGCGAGAGCGGCACGGAGCCCGCGCTCTACACGACCGCGCAGGCCGTGGAGGACCTGGAGGCGGTGCGCGCCGCTCTGGGCTACGGCAAGATCAACCTGTACGGCGTCTCGTACGGCTCGCGCGCCGCGCTGGTCTATCTGCGCAGCCACCCGGATCGGGTGCGGAGCGCGGCGCTGCAGGGCGTGGTGCCTACGGACATGAAGGCGCCGCTCCATTTTGCGGCGGACTCGCAGCGCTCGCTCGACCTGCTGCTGGCCGAGTGCGAGACGGACGAGGCCTGCCGCCCGGCCTGGCCCGATCTGAAGAAGAAGCTCGCGGCGGTCCAGGAGCGACTGGCCAAGGCCCCGGCCATCGCCGAGATCGAGGACCCGAAGACCAGGAAGAAGGTGCGGCTGACGATCCCCCTCGACCTGTTCAACGAGGAGCTGCGCTGGCGCCTCTACGGCGAGGGGCCGAGCCCGATCCCGGAGTACATCCACCGGGCGCACGAGGGGGATTTCTCCAAGCTGGCCGGGACGATCCTGCGCCAGCGCCGGGCCATCGCCTCGGGCGCGGCCCTGAGCATCGGGACCTATCTCTCGGTCACCTGCGCGGAGGACGTGCCGCTGGTCGATCCGGAGGAGGCGAAGCGCCTGGCCCGCGGCACCTTCCTCGGCACCTACCGGGTGGATCAGCAGAAGCGGGCCTGCTCGGTCTGGCCTCGCGGCGAGGTCCCCGCCGGCTTTGCCTCGGAGGTGAGCTCGGAGGTGCCGGTGCTCCTGATCTCCGGCGAGCGCGACCCTGCGACGCCGCCGCGCTGGGGCGAGCAGGTGTCCCGCGGGCTGAAGCGGTCGCGGCACGTCGTTTTCGGGCGCGGCGCCCACTCCGGCCGCTCTCCCTGCGTGCGCAGGCTCCTGGGCGCCTTCCTGGCCCGCGGCTCCGTGGAGGGGCTGGACGCCTCCTGTACCGGCGAGGCCCCGAAGGTTGCCTTCACCCTGCCTGCTGCCGCGCCGTCTTCTTCTCTCCAGGCTCCTGCCTCGACACCCGTTTCCCACAGCCCGGAGGGGCTGTGGGAGGGCGTGATCTTCATCCAGCGCGGCTGGCTGGAGGTCGAGCTGCTCGTGGAGCTGTTCCAGGGCGGCCCTGCTGGCTGGGCCGGCAACGCCGACCTGCCTACGCAGGGGCTCCAGTTCGTCTCCCTGAGCGCCATCTCGGTGGAGCGCCCCAAGATTTCGTTCGAGATCCACCGTCCGGCCGAAGGGAGCGTCGCAGCCGTCGACACGCGCTTCGAAGGGGAGCTGTCCGCGGACGGGCGCACGATCTCCGGCAAGTTTCTGGAGGAGGGCAAGGCGTTCGACTTTGCCCTCCAGCGCATCGCGGAGGCTGGGATCGACCGCCCGGTGCCGGTCCAGCCCGACCTGCGGCTGCTCTCCGACCGGGGCGAGGAGCTGCGTGAGCTGTTCAACCGCGATCAGGACAAGCTCCGCCTGGTGGTCCTGCTGTCGCCGACGTGTCCGGTCTGCCTTCAGGACGTCCGGGTGTTGTCCCGCTACGTCATGAAGGCAATGGACGATCCGCGCATCCGCTTCTACGCCGTCTGGGGGCCGATGGAGGACGAGGACAAGGAGGCCGACGCCCGCAAGGTCACGGCCAACGCGCCGGACCCGCGGGCGACCCATTTCTGGACCGACGACGACGTGCTCGCCGACACCTGGGCGCAGATCCTGGGGGTGGTGGACGACGAGACCGGGTATGACCTCTGGATGATCTTCCCGCCGGGCGTCCGGTGGGAGGGGGAGAAGCCTCCCGCGCCGCCCTACTTCATGTGGATCGAGAAGCAGGGCCTTCCGAAGGAGAACAAGTTCAATGGCGTAGTGCTCGCGGAGCAGGTGCGCCGGTTCCTGGCCGCCGAGCAGTAGTCGGCAGTCGTAGGAAATGGAGGGACCCTTGACCCTGAGCCCCAAGCCCGATGGATGTGCGGCGGGTGGGTGTATTCACGGCCTCTTTGAAATCCAGGCAGCGCGCACACCGGAAGCCGAAGCCCTCGCGTTCGGCAGCGCCAGCCTCACGTACCGCGAGCTTGACCGGAGATCCGGCCAGGTGGCCGCGGTCCTTCGGGCCCATGGGGTCGGCCCGGAGTCCCTCGTCGGCCTTGTAACCGAACGCTCGTTCGACATGATCGTCGGCGTCCTCGGTATCCTGAGGGCCGGCGGCGCCTACGTCCCGCTCGATCCGACCTACCCGCCCGAGCGCCTGTCCTGGATCTGGGAGGACGCGCGCCGGGGCAATCTACCCGGCCGTCCCGCGGTCCTCCTCACCCATCGCTCGCTCGCCGGCATCCTGCCCCAGGACGGCGCGGTCTATCTCGACGACCTGGACGACCTGCCCGAGCCTGGGGAGCCCTTCGCGCCGGTTCCGCCGGTTCCGCCGATTCCGATGGACTCCGGCAACACGGCCTACGTCATCTATACCTCCGGCTCTACGGGCCGGCCCAAAGGGGTGGTGGTCCCCCATCGCGGCGTGGTCAACGTGCTCCGCGAGTCGGTCCGGCTGATGGGCATCCGGCCGGGCGACCGGGTCCTGCAGCTCGCCTCGCTGGGGTTCGACGCCTCGGTTCCGGAGGTCTTCGCGGCCCTGTCGATCGGCGCCTGTGTGGTGCTCACGCCCCGCGAGACGCTGATGTCCGGCGAGGCCCTGGGCGCCGAGCTGCGCGACCGTGGCATCACCGCCCTGGTCCTGCCGCCGTCGCTCCTGGACACGGTCCCGGCGGGGATGGAGTCGGAGCTGCCTCTTCTGCGCTCGATCCTGGTGGGCGGGGAGGCCTGCTCTGCGGCCACGGCGGCGCGCTGGTCGGCAGGCCGCCTGATGATCAACGCCTATGCCCCTACCGAGGCAACGGTCTTCGCCACGGCGTCTCCCTGCCACGGCCACGACGCGCCTACGCTCGGCGGCGCGATCGAGAATCTGAGCGTCCACCTGCTGGACCAGGACGGCAAGGAGGTCGCGGGAGAAGGGGACGGCGAGATCTGCCTGGGAGGCGTGGGAGTGGTGCGCGGCTACCTCAACCGCCCGGAGCTGACCGCCGAGCGGTTCATCCCTGATCCGTTCTCGGAAGATCCCGGGGCGCGCCTGTACCGCAGCGGCGACCTGGCGCGCCGCCTGCCCGACGCCGACCTCCTCTTTCTC
>JANOCF010000730.1:0-4948 GCA_031412055.1 Holophagales bacterium
ACCCAGCTTCCGCTCGACCTCTCTCTGGGTGATATTGGAGAACTTGACTGCGGCGGACAGCAAGTTGGTGAGTCGCAGAACCTCGTCTTCATTCATAGTGCTCGGTAGAGTACTTCATTCCCTATTGGCATGCCAGATCCCACCTCTGGAGCAAGGGTATTGACGTCCATGCATGCTTCGGGTTGAGGGAAAACCCCGGTTTCCGTCCCCCCTCCGCCGGCCGGAGAACCCGGAGGGGGGACGTGTCCTGGAGGCAGTTACCGCTTGCGCGCGACGAAGAACGTGTGGCTGTTCTCCGGGTGGGGCCGCTCGATGACGATGTCCAGCCCCGCGTCGGCCAGCCACTTGCGGTGGTCGGACCCCGGGTAGGCCATGCCGTTGCCGCCCGCGGCCGACAGGAAATAGAGGGACGACTTCACGGCCTGGAGGGGGCCGGTCTCGTTGTCGTTGGACGTGATCGTCCACAGGAACAGGCGGCCGCCCGGCTCCAGGGCGCGCTGGACCTTGCCGTATACCTCGCGGATGCGCTCCGGCGTGAAGATCTCCACGAAGTGGGAGATGAGCACGCCGTCGTACCCCTTGGGCAGCTCCTGGGAGAAGACGTCGCCGGGGTTGAAACTGACGCGCTCGGCCATGCCTTTTTGACGGACGTTCTCTGCCGCCTTTTCGCAGACCGAGGGCAGGTCGAACAGGGTGCCGTTCAGGCTGGGGCTCCTTTCCAGGAGGCGCATCAGCACCGAGCCATTGCCGCCGCCGATGTCCAGGATGCGCCGTACGCCCTGAAGATCCTCGGCGGCGCAGTCCAGGCAGCTCATCTTGGAGTACTCGGCCATGGCCGTGTGGAAGAGGTCTTCCAGCTTCTTGTCCGTGGCAAAGGCTTCGTAGAGCGTCTTGGTGTCGTCGTGGCCCAGGGCGCGCAGCCCCACGGCCCGGCCGGCCCGCAGCGAATCGATGAACAGGCTCGAGGTCTTCTGCTGGACCTCCCGCGTGAAACGGACGAAGGCGAGCATGCAGAACGGCTCTCCCTCCACCAGGTATGTCGCGGAAGCCGGGGTGTTGCGGTACTTGCCGTCCGCCTTGCGCTCCGCCAGGCCGCCCTCGCAGCAGCCGAGCATCACGATGCGGGCGCCGTGCCGGGAGATCCCGCAGCGCTCCGCGATCTGCTCGACCGTGGCCGACCCCATCTCGTTCAGGAAGTTGAAAAGCCCAAGCTCGCACGCCGCCGTGAGGATCTCGGTCCGGATGTAGCCGTTCAGGCTCTCACCGAAGACGAGCCACGGAGTCGGAGTCGCCTCGGGACTCACCGCGAAGCTCTCCTCCTCCTTCAACATCGATACGGTCAACGGGCACCTGCCTTTCTCCGGCGACGGGACGACCGGGCCGGGTCATCGATCCGGACGGCGGTGCCATCCGGCTGGTTCAACGCATGCGCAGAATTTTGAGCAATTTACCACAGTCCGCAGAGATCCAGAGAAAACCGCGCTCCATCCGGCCCCTGAAACCTTCCACGAGAGGCTGCGTAATATCCGTTGACTGACGACTACCACGGTAGTACTATCGGGGTAGTTGATGAGCAAGGAGAACCCGATGGACGACGAATCCCACCACCTCGGCGACCTGCAGCTCGCCATCATGCGGACCCTCTGGGGCCGCGGAGAGGCGAGCGTGGCGGACGTGCACGAGGCGCTCGAGCCCGAGCGGGGCCTGGCCCTGACCACCATCGCCACGATGCTGGCGAAGATGGAGAAGAAAGGGGTCGTGGACCACCGCAGCGAGGGGCGCAAGTTCATCTACCGGCCGCGGGTCAGCGAGGGCCAGGTGCGGCGGTCGATGGTGTCGGACCTGACGTCGCAGCTCTTCCGCGGCGATGTCTTTGCCTTTGTGAACCACCTGTTGTCGGAGCACGAGATCGAATCGCGGGAGCTGGACCAGCTCCGCGACCTCATCGCGGCCAGAGAAGAGAAGGAGGAACGGTGATGTTCGAGACCCTGATCCCATCCGGGGCGGCCGGCGCGGCCGGAAAGGCCGTGGCCTGGCTGCTGACCTACGCCCTGCACAGCACGCTGTTCCTGGGCCTGGCACTAGCCGCTTCGTGGCGGCTCGCCGGCCGCTGGGCGCGCCTGGAAGAAGCGGTCTGGCGCTTCGCTCTGGTGGCCGCGCTGGCGACCTCCACGCTCCAGCTCGCCGCCGGGTGGGAGCCCGTGGCGGGACGCTGGACCCTGGATGTACCCTCGTCTTCCACGACCCTCTCCACCCCTGCGGCTACGGCTGTACACGCGGAGAGGACGGAGAGGCACGCCGCTCCGCGGTCCCCTCGGACCCTGGTCGCTGGGAGCGTCCCAGCCTCGCCGTCCTGGTCATCCTGGCGGATCACCCCGCGTTCGGCGGTCTCCGGAGTCCTGGGACTCTGGGCTTGCGGAGCGCTGCTCCTGGCCCTGCACTGGAGCTGGCTGAGCCTCCGACTGCGGCGGCATCTGAAGGCCCGTCCCGAGGTGATCGGCGGGGGCATGTTCTCGCTGCTGCGGCAGCTCACGGCCGAGCAGGGTTTGACTGAGGACGTCCGTCTCACGTGCTCTTCGCGGGTATCGGTGCCCGTGGCCATGGGGCTGACGCGGCCCGAGATCTGCGTGCCGCCGCGCGCCCTGTCCCACCTGGAGCCGGAGCAGCAGCAGGGGATGCTCGCCCACGAGCTGGCGCACCTGGTACGGCGCGATCCCTTCTGGCTGACCTTCAGCCACCTGGTGGCCAGCGTGCTGTTCTTCCAGCCGCTCAACTGGATGGCCCGCCGCCGGCTGCGGGAGCTGTCGGAGCGCCTGTGCGATGAGTGGGCGGTGGAGCGCACGGGCCGTCCGCTCTCCCTGGCCCGCTGCCTGGCCGAGGTGGCCGGCTGGTCGGTCCAGCCGGCGAGGGCGCTGCCGGTGCCGAGCATGGCCGACCGGCCTTCCCACCTCGCCCGGCGCATCCGCCACCTGCTGGACGACGGCCGCACGCCCGAGCGGCGGGTCCGGCCGGTCTGGCTCGGCGTGGGCATGATGGTGCTGCTGGTGGGGGTCTCGGCCGTAGCGCCGGGGGTCTACGCAGCAGCGAGGGAGCAGGGAACGGAGCCTTCGTTCCAGTTGGCGCAGGTGATCGAGCCTGGGGAGGCTGAGGAGCCCGCTGATCCGGCCGACCCGGCCGAGCCCGAGGAGCCGTTCGAGCTCGAGATCGAGGAGGGAGAGACTTTCGAGGGGCTCGAGCAGGAGCTCGAGGAGCTGGCGACGGAGATGGAGAGTCTCGCGGATCTAACCGCGTTCGAGGACCTCGGGAATCTCGAGGGTCTTGATGCCCTGGCGGAGCTGGGGGATCTGGGCGAGATCGGGATCTCCGACGAAGAGCTGGAGCGGATCTCGGAGCTGGCGGAGCTCTCCGGCCAGGAGGCCGAGGAGATGGCCCGCAAGTATTCGGCCCTGGCGGAGGAGATGTCCGAGAAGTACGACGACGACTTCGAGGCCCGGGCGGAGGAGATCACCCGCGAGCTGGGGCCGAAGCTGGAGCGGCTCTCGGAGGAGATCACCCGCAAGCTGGCCCCGGAGATCGAGCGCCTCTCCGAGGACATCGACCGGAGGCTCGGGCCCGAGCTTGAGCGCCTCTCCGAGCGGATGGCCACCGAACTGGAGCCGGAGCTGGAACGTCTGCGGGAAGAGGCCCAGCGGCTGCGCAAGGAAGGCAGTCTCGACGAAGAGGAGCGGGAGCGCATCCGCCGCGAAGCGCGGGAGATTTCCCGCCGTGCCCGGCCCACCGAGGAGGAGATGAAGGCGATCCGCGAGATGCAGCGCGAGCATGGCGAAGACATGCGGAACTTTATGGAGCAGCATCGCGGAGAGATCGACGCCGCCACCCGCGAGGCCCGGGAGCAGGCGGACGCCGTCCGGCAGGAGATGAACCGCCGGATGGAGGCGGACCCGAAGCTCCGCGAGCTGCGCGAGAACCAGCGCCGCGACATGGGGCAGATCCGGGAGCGCCACCGCGAGGAGATGCGGCAGCACCGGGAGCGGTCTCGGGAGAAGGACGGCGAGAAGGGGGAGAAGGATAAGAACAAGGACAGCCAGAAGGAAAAGAAGGCCGCCTGACCGCTTTTTTGGGCAACGCTGCGGGCGGAGGGTCTTCCCGGACTCTCCGGCCTCGGGGAGCTACTCTCCGCCCGCGGCGTTCGTTCCCTGCCTGCTCGCCCTGCCTACTTCGCCCGCACGCTGCGCAGCATTTGCAGGAAGTTTTCCCGCTCAGCCGTCAGGGTCGCCTGCGGCCCCGTTGCCTTGAAGAACCAGGGTCCTCCCGGTCCCTCCACCACGGCGCCCAGAAGGCGGGAGTTGGGCTGTGGCGTAGACGGCCCCGTCCCCATCATGCTCGGCTTGAGGGTTCCGGACACGTCGATCCAGGTGACGCGGAAGCCGTTGGCGTCGAACGACTCGGGCTGTGGGTTCGCGCCTGCCTCGGGCTCCATCTGGTCGACCCAGCGCTGGATGTTGTCCTGGACCCCGCCGCCGCCGCCCGGTCCGAAGTAGAAGACCACGAGGTTGCCGGGTCCACCCGCGCCGGGGATGGTCGCCTGGCCGACGCGCATCTCGTTGGCGGGCGGCTCCGCCTGCCAGCCGGCGGGAACGTCGTAGCCGATGGAACTGGTCGATCCCTCCTGGGGAACGGTCGACCCTCCGCCCGCGGGCTCGCGGGAGGAGATGGGACCGATGGGAGCTCCACCGGTCTGAGGAGCGGTCGCGGCCGAAGCGTCCGGTGAGGCCGGGGGAGCGGCCTCCTCACTGCGGGCGCAGGCCGCAAGGGGAAGCAGGAGCACTGGGATCGTGAGAAGGGCTTTGCGGATCATGGGGGAAGCGTATCATCCGGAGGATTCAGCTAGAATCCTCCCGGAAGCGCTCGGGGGCTGGTGCCTTCTGCGGTCTTCAAAACCGTTGTC
>JANOCF010000731.1:0-3195 GCA_031412055.1 Holophagales bacterium
GCCTTGTCCACGACCACCTCGGTGAGGCGCGCCGTCCGGGAGACGGTGCGGAGGATGGCCTGGAGCAGCGCCATGCGGTTGCGGCGGACCCCCGGGTCCGGATCCATCACCAGCACCTCGACGAAGAAGCGGTCGAGGACCGGCGCCAGGTCCGCGACGCGCCGCAGACAGCGCTCGTAGTCTCCCGCGGCCGCGGCCTCCTCCACTTCGGAGCGGAGGCCCTGGAACGCGGCATGGAGATCCCGCTCGGCGGGCTCGGTGAAAAGCTGCTCGTCGAGCGGCGCCTCCGGGGCATCCTTGAGGATGTTCACGATGCGCTTGGCCGCCAGCACCACCGTGAGGAAGCCCGGCTCCTCGCGCACCCGATGGACGGCGTCCACCCGGCTCCGGAGGTCGGGCAGGTTGGCGCCCCCTGCCGCCAGCCCCGCCTCGATCTCGTCGTACGCGTAGCCGGCGAGCCCGAGGATGTAGCGCACCCGGTCGTAGAGGAACGGCCGGAGATCGTCGAGGATCTGCTCCGGCTTGCGGGTCAGGCGGTCGGCATACAGGTGAGCCGCGTGGGCTGCGACCGTCTCCAGGTCCAGGGTCAGTCCGCCCTCCAGCGCAATGCGCACGGCCGCCTGGGCCGCGCGGCGGAGGCCGAACGGGTCCTTGCTGCCGGTGGGGATCATGCCCAGGCCGAAGATGCCCACCAGGGTGTCCATGCGGTCGGCGAGGCCGGTCACCTGGCCGACGCGTCCGCGGGGGATGCGGTCGTCCGCGGAGCCCGGCATATATTGGTCGTAGACCGCCTGCCAGACCTCCTCCGGATGTCCCTCCTCGCGGGCATAGATGCCGCCCATGATCCCTTGAAGAGTGGTGAACTCCTTGACCATCTCCGTGGCGAGGTCGACCTTGAGCAGACGGGCCGCCGACTGGGCCTCGACCGCCAGGTCGTCCCAGCCGAGCTGCTGGCAGATGAACCCGGAGAGGGCCACCAGCCGCGAGGTCTTGTCCGCGTAGCTCCCCAGACGCTCCTGGAACGTCAGGCGCGCGAGCTGCTCGATCCGATGCGTAAGCCCCGCCTTGCGGTCCTCGCCGTAGAAGAACCGCGCGTCCGCGAGCCGGGCCGCCACCACCCACTCGTTGCCCGACCGGGTGCGGCCGATCGGATCGTCCGGCCGGTCCATGACCGTCAGGAAGTACGGCAGGAGCCGGCCGTCGCCCGGAGCCTCGACCGTCAGCGCGCTCTGGTGGTCGCGCAGGCTGGTCGCCAGCACCTCGGCCGGCAGCTCCAGGAAGTCCTCGTGGAAGCTCCCCTCCATCACGCCCGGAATCTCGCAGAGGGCGGTGAGCTTGTCGAGCAGCGGCGTGTCCTCGGCCAGACGGCCACCCAGGGCCTCGGCCCGGGACCTCATGGTCTCCAGGAGGACGCGGTTGCGCTCCGCCGGCCGGACCTCGATGGAGCGCGCCGCCAGCTCCTTGCGGTAGTCCTCGGCTCCCCGCACGCGGAACGGCTCGGCGGACAGGTTGGGATGCCCGATGGTCTCGTCCCCGGCCGGGATGCCGAACAGGTCGAAGGGCACGATCTCGCCGTCGAGCACCGAAACGATGCCGTGCACCGGCCGCACCCAGGGACCCTCGCCGCTCCCCCACCGCATGGTCTTGGCCCACGAGATGCCCGCGAGAACCTTGGGGACGATCTCCGCCAGGACCTCGCGCGCCGGACGGCCCTCGGTCTTCTTCGTGGCGGCCAGGTACTCCCCCTTGTCCGTCTTCACGCGGGAGAGCTGGTCGGGCTCGAGACCGCAGCGCTTGGCGAAGCCGGTGAGGGCAGGCCTGGGCGAGCCGTCCGGAGCGAACGCGGCGCTGACGGGCGGACCCATCACCTGCTCCTCGCGGTCGGGCTCGCGCTCCGGCACGCCTTTCAGGACCAGCAGCAGCCGGCGCGGCGTGAAGCCGGTCTCGACCTCCCGCGGTCCCAGGCCCCTGGACATCAGGTCTTCAAAGACCCGGGTGGCGAGCTCGCGCACGCCCGGCTCCAGCATGCGGGCCGGAATCTCCTCGCTGCGGACCTCCAGCAGGTACTCACCCGACATGGGCCACCTCCTCTGTCTCTTTCTCTTTTTGCAGCAGCGGGAAGCCGAGCTTCTCGCGGCTCTCGACATAGGCGCGGGCGCAGCCGACGGCCAGGTCGCGCACCCGCTTCATCAGGGCGACCCGCTCCGTGACCGACACGGCTCCCCGGGCGTCCATGACATTGAAGCAGTGCGAGCACTTGAGGGCACACTCATAGGCGGGCAGCACCAGCCCGGCCTCCAGGCAGCGTCCCGCCTCGCGCTCGAATCCGTCGAACTGCTGCTGGAGGAAGCTCACGTCCGCCAGCTCGAAGTAGTACTTCGAGAACTCGACTTCATCCTGATGGCGCACCTGCCCGTAGGACAGACCCTCGACCCAGTCGATCTCGTAGATGTTCCGGGACAGCGAGAGGAACATGGTCAGCCGCTCCAGGCCGTAGGTGATCTCGGCGCTGATCGGCTTGAGCTCCAGTCCGCCCGCCTGCTGGAAGTAGGTGAACTGGGTGATCTCCATGCCGTCCAGCATGACCTGCCAGCCGACGCCCCAGGCGCCCAGTGTGGGCGCTTCCCAGTTGTCCTCCTCGAAGCGGAGGTCGTGCCTGGTCAGGTCGAGCCCGATGGCCTTCAGGCTCCGCACGTAGAGCTGCTGCACGTCGTGCGGAGACGGCTTGAGGACCACCTGGAACTGGTGATGCTTGCCCAGACGGAAGGGGTTGTCGCCATAGCGGCCGTCCGCGGGCCGGCGGGAAGGCTGGACGTAAGCCACCCGCCAGGGCTCGGGGCCGAGTACGCGGAGAAACGTGTCCGGATGCATGGTGCCCGCACCCACTTCGAGGTCCAGCGGCTGCTGGAGGACACAACCCTCCCGCGCCCAGAACTCGGAAAGCTTCAGGATCAGCTCCTGCAATGTGTTCTTCTTCATAGAATCCTTTTCTCTTTCACAGCACTGCCCGAGTTTGCTGGATCACCTCGTAGCTGCGCAGCTCGTGCTGGAGGAAGCTCCGGCGCACACGGGCGCAGACTTCCTCCACCTCCCGGAGCGTTCGCCGGTCCGGCGGATCGGCGCCACCCGCCAGCATCGGCAGGCTCTCCCGGCCCATGCGCCGCAAAAGCTCAAGCGTCTCGGGCCGGGCGATGT
>JANOCF010000732.1:0-3721 GCA_031412055.1 Holophagales bacterium
CGACAGGCTTGACCAGATGGAGGTCGAAGCCCGCCTCCTCCGCGAGCTGGCGATCCGTGTCGCGGCCGTAGCCGGTAAGGGCGACCAGGCGGGCGGAGGCGTTGGCAGGGTCTTCCCGAAGCTGGCGTGCGACGGCATAGCCGTCCATGCCGGGGAGTCCGATGTCGCAGAGGACGACCTGGGGGTGGAAGCGATGGGCGGTCTCGATCCCCTGGCTCCCCGTGTAGGCGACGTCGACCTCGTGGCCGAACAGCTCCAGGAGATCCCGGAGAGTGTCGGCGGCGTCGACGTTGTCCTCGATCACGAGGATGCGCAGGGAGCCGGGCCGGGCCGGCTCGGCAATTGGCGATGCCGGTGGTGCGGGTGCCGGCGCTTGCGACTCCCCGTCAACGGGGAGCAGGATCGTGAAGGAGGACCCCTGCCCGATCCCGGCGCTCTCGGCCCTTACCTCTCCTCCGTGCAGCTCGATCAGCCCCTTGACGAGGGGGAGTCCCAGTCCAAGGCCGCCGCGCCGGCGTTCCAGGCTCTGATCCGCCTGGGAGAAGACGTCCCACACCCGGGCGAGCATCTCCGGATCCAGTCCGATCCCCGTGTCGCGGACGGCGACGGCATTCCGCTCGCCCCGATCCCCCTCTCTGCCCAGGGAGACGTCCACCTGCCCTCCTGTCTCGGTGAACTTGAGGGCGTTCCCAAGAAGATTGGAGAGGGCCACGGTGAGCTGCGTGGGATCTCCCTGGATCCAGACCGGTCCGGCCGGGAGGTCCAGGCGGAGGCTCAGCCCGGCTTTCTCGAAGCCGTCACGCTGGTCTTCGGCCGTCTCCTCCACCAACCTCCGCAGATCGACACCCTTGAGATGGAGCTCGATGGCGCCGCGGGTCAGGCGCGACACCTGAAGGAGGTCGTTGAGGATCTGGGCCTGATGACGGACCTGGCGCTCGATGATCTGCATGGCGCGCTCCCAGGGGACCTGCCTCGGGACCGAGCCGCGCAGCACCTGGAGGGCGTTGCTCACCGCGGCGAGGGGATTGCGCAGCTCGTGGGCGAGCATGTTGAGGAAGCGGTCCTTGGCGGCGCCGCTCTCCCGTAGCTCCTCTTCGACGTGTTTCTGGAGCGTGATGTCGACCATGGCTCCGCGCAGCATCCGGGGCCGGCCGGCCTCGTCCTTCTCCACGTAGACCATGTCCCGCAGCCAGACCACCCGTCCATCGGCGGCGATCACCCGGTAGTCGAAATCATTGTCCAGCCCGGATGACGTGGCCGTCTGGCAGCTCTTGAGGACCCAGTCGCGATCATCGGGATGGAGGATCTGGACCCAGAAGTCGGGCTCGCCGGTCCAGCGCTCCACGGGATAGCCCAGCAGGGCCTCGGCGCGGGGGCTGACGTAGGTGAACCCGAGCGACTCGACTCCCGACTCCCAGAAGATGGCGTCGAGCCGGTCGATCAGGCCCCGGTAGCGGCTCTCGACCTCCCGGGCGCTCTGGCGCTGCTCGTCGAGCTTCGCGGTGAGACGGCGGATCTCTGCCCGCATCTCTTCAAGCAGGCGGACGCTCTCGTCGGAAGGGGAGACCGGATCGCTCATCACTTTCAAATGTACCGCAAGCCGGGGCTCCAGGCATCTCGGGCACGAAGGCGGAGCGCAAGCGGTAGAATGATCGCTGACTCAGAAGGGGACCCGTGACGCTCGAAGACCTTGGCTGGAACGACTTCTTTGCGGCTGGCTTTGCCGACAATGCCGCGGAAGGGCTTGTCCCGGCGCGGGTGGTGGCGCAGCGCGGGCTGAACCGGGTGTCGACCGGCGAGGCGGAGAGCTATGCCGACCTCGCCGGCCGGTTCCGGCACGAGTTGAATCGTCCCGGGGAGGCCGCGGGCTACCCCGCGGTGGGAGACTGGGTCGCGTACCGCCCTCCGACCGGAGAGGGGAGGGGGCTGATCCACGCCGTCCTGCCGCGCCGCTCCAAGTTCTCCCGCAAGGTGGCCGGCGAGCGCACCGAGGAGCAGGTGGTCGCGGCCAACGTCGACACCCTGTTCCTGGTCTCGGGTCTGGACGGCGACTTCAACCCGCGTCGAATCGAGCGCTACCTGACGGCGGCCTGGGACAGCGGTGCGCATCCGGTGGTGATCCTCAACAAGCTGGATCGCTGTGACGATCCCGAGCGCTGCCTCCTGGAGGCGCGGGCCGTCTCCATGGGGGTACCCGTGCACCGGGTGAGCGCCAAGACGGGGGAGGGATGCGAAGCCCTCCGCGAGTACCAGCGGCCGGGGGAGACCGTGAGCCTGATCGGCTCTTCGGGCGTGGGCAAGTCGACTTTGATCAACCGTCTTCTCGGCCGGGAGGCCCAGCGTACCGGCGACGTGCGGGATGGAGACGACAAGGGCCGGCACACCACTACCCATCGCGAGCTCCTGGCTCTGCCCGGGGGAGGGCTGATCATCGACACCCCGGGTCTGCGCGAGGTCCAGCTCTGGGAGGGGGACCAGGGGATCGAGTCGACCTTTCCTGAGATCGAGGCGCTGGCGGAGAGCTGCCGTTTCGGCGACTGCCGCCACCAAGGGGAGCCCGGCTGCGCGGTCGGGGAGGCCGTGCAGAGGGGGGAGCTGGTCCCGGAGCGTCTGGAGAGCTACCACAAGCTCCAGAAGGAGCTGTACCAGGTCCAGATCCGCAACGACGAGCTCGCCCGCCTGCGCGAGAAGCAGAAGACCAAGGTCATCCACAAGGCCCAGAACCGCTTCAAGCCGCGGCGCTGAGGCTCTCGGCGGTCGTAGTTGCGCCTTTTCCGCAGTTTACGTCCCATTAAGATGCGCCTCAGGGTGCAAATTGGTGCGCTGCTTGTGGTAATGTACTCGACGTTCCACAGCAGGTGATGTCCGAAGCCGGAGTGCTTGTCCGAGCCTCGTCTGGATTGTTCCGGGAAGAGGTCGACCACCCTGGTTTCCAGAAATGAATAAAAGTCGTGGTATTCCACCGAAGCTTGCCAGCCCTGCACCCAGAACTCTGGGTCCCCCCGTCGTGTGCCTGCGTAGCCAGGAGACTCCTTGTGCGTTGCAGAAGGCGAACAGGTACAGAGGGGACAAGTTGGAGATCCGTATGAGCCTTTCGATCGTTCGTCGCGTTGGAGTTGCTGTCCTCGTCCTGGTCTGGGCTGCGCTGGTGGTCCCAGGGGCTGCCATGGCTGCGGCTGCTGATTACTACAGGCTGGCGGGCTCGCCGCCGTGCCGTGTGCTCGACACCTTTTCGAATCCGCCCGATGTGGTGGCGGGGAGTCCCCGAACCATTACCGTGGTTGGGGGAGCGTGCGGGGTGCCGGCCGAGGCGGTGGCCGTGGTGCTCAACGTGACGGCGGTGAACCCGACAGTGCCGGGCAACCTGACCCTCTACCCGCCGGGCGTGGACCCCGACGAGTTCGAGGCGGGAGACGCCAGGGTCTCGTCGGTCTCCTTCGAGGCCGGTCGAAATCGGGCGATGCTGCTGATGATAGAGCTGGGTGACGACGGCGATCTGGTAGCCAGCACCTCGGCCGGAACCGTTCGACTGATCCTCGACGTGGCTGGCTACTTCATGGCTGGCGGAGCCGTAGACGACACGGCGACCGTGACGGAGGATGACGGGCCCACCGCGATAGACGTCCTGGCCAACGATCTCAATCCCAACGGCGACACGCTCACCATTACGTCGGTGACCCAGCCGGCCAACGGTACGGTCGTGCTGACTCCGGTTGGACCG
>JANOCF010000733.1:0-3792 GCA_031412055.1 Holophagales bacterium
GGGTGATGGTCATATAGCGCGCGCCGGCCTGGTAGAGCTGGCGCAGGACGCCGAGGGAGTTGTCGATGCTGTGACCGCCCTCCATGCCGACCAGGGAGGCGATCTTGCCCGCCTTGTGGATGCGCTCGATGTCGCGCGCCGACATGGCCATCTCGAAGGTGTCCGGGTAGGCCTCGGCCATGCGGTAGACCACGTCGATCTGCTCCATGACCACGCGCACGGCCTGCGGTCCGGCCAAGTCGGCGGGGATGTAGACCGACCAGAACTGGGCGCCGAGGCCGCCCTTGCGCAGCCGGGGGATGTCGGTGTGCATGGGCTTTTCGAGCGCGGAGGTGTCCGCGCGGAGGTCGAGCTGGCTCAGGTGGTTCTTCACCCGCTGGCGGATCTCCCAGGGGACGTCGTTGTGCCCGTCGACGAGCGGCACCTGCTTGAGCAGTTGGCGCGCCCGCTCGACCAGGGCCGCGTCGGGCGGGGTCCAGGTCTGTGAAAAGGCAGGAACCGCGGCGAGCGCAAGAGCCGCTGCAGCCACGGAGATAAACGGGAGCCAGCTCTTTTTCATGTCGTCTCCTTCGAGGCGGATCGCGGGCATTCTACCCGGAGAGGATTAAGATAGGAGGATCTTGCGATTCCTGATCCTGCTCCTCCTGCTGGCCTTCCCCGCCACCGGCCAGGTTCCCGTGACCGTGGTGGCCGTCGGGGACATCGCGTGCGATCCCGCCGACTCGGCGTACAACGGCGGCGCCGGCACGGCCACGCGCTGCCGCCAGCGCGCCACCTCGGACTTGGCTCTCGCGCTCGAACCGGACGCGGTCCTGCTGCTCGGCGACAACCAGTATGAAGACGGCACGCTGGCGAAGTACCAGGCCTCCTACGACCCGGCCTGGGGACGGCTCAAGGCGATCACCCGCCCGGCGCCCGGGAACCACGAGTACCTGACGACCGGGGCGCGAGGCTATTTCGACTACTTCGGCGCCGCAGCCGGCGATCCGGCGCAGGGCTGGTACAGCTTCGACCTGGGAGGCTGGCACATGGTCGCACTCAACTCGAACTGCGGAGCCGTGGGCGGCTGCGGCACGGCGTCCCCGCAGGGCCGGTGGCTCGCCGAGGACCTGGCCGCCCATCCGGGCGCCTGCACGCTCGCGTACTGGCACCATCCCCGGTTCTCCTCGGGGCCGCACGGCAACGACCTCACGGTCGCGAGCTTCTGGACGCTGCTCCAGCAGGCCGGCGCGGATCTAGTCCTCACCGGCCACGATCACGGCTACGAGCGGTTCGCGCCGCAGTCCGGTCTCCGCGAGTTCGTGGTGGGCACGGGGGGCAAGAACCACACGTCCGTTACCACGGTGCAGACCGGCAGCGAGGTGCGGATCTATGACGCGTTCGGGGTGCTCGAGCTGAAGCTCCAGCCGAACGGGTACGAGTGGAGGTTCCTGAAGGAGGACGGCACCGCTCTCGACTCCGGAAGAGGGCTCTGCAACGGAGCGCTTCCCTCTGCGGGGACGGACTTCCACACCGTCCTGCCATGCCGGCTGGTGGACACCCGGATCGAGGCCGGATCGCTGAGCAGCTTCCCGGTGGCGGGCGCCTGCGGGATCCCGGAGGACGCGGTGGCCGTGGCGGTGAACGTGACGGCGGCCGACCCCACGGCGACCGGACATTTCCGGATCTTCCCGTCCGGGGCTCCGTTGCCGCAGGCGAGCGTGGTCAACTTCGCGACCGGCCGCACCCGGGCGGGCAACGCCGTGCTGCCCCTGGGAGTGTCCGGCGAGATCGACGTGTTTTGCGGCATGGTGTCCGGTGGTTCTGGCGGCGGGTCCGGCAGCGCGCACCTGCTGGTGGATGTGAGCGGGTATTTCCGCTAGGAGGCTTTCCGATGGACCATCCCGTCCCCTTCCGCCCCGAGGACCACGCCGTCTACAACGACGGCAAGATGGGCAAGAGCACGCTCTTTCAATCGGACCGGCTCCTGGTGGGACTCAACGCGTTCGAGCCGGGGCAGGAGCACAAGCTCCACGCCCACGCCGGCATGGACAAGGTCTACCACGTGCTCGCGGGCCGGGGAGTCTTCCTGCTGGAGGGCCGCGAGGAGCCGATGGAGGCGGGAACCATGCTCATCGCCCCGGAGGGTGCGCCGCACGGCATCCGCAACACGGGCGGCGAGCGCCTGCTGGTTCTCGCGATCCTGGCGCCGTCGCCCTAGCCGCCCTCACAGCCTAGCGCACCCGCCACAGCTTGTGCTGCTGGACGGACAGCCGCCAGGGCGGGTTCTCCTTGCACAGGCGGATGCACCAGTCGAGGGTTCGGGGATCGACCTGGTCCCCTTCGAAGGCGGGAGAGATCAGGTAGTGCTCGGCCTTCACCACGGTCCGGGGTATGGACTGGCCGTAGCCGCGGACGTACTTCACCTCGTGGGCCACGCGCTGGCGGACGGCGTGCTCCGCCACCTTGGGGCTCACCGTGAGCCAGTCGATCCCCGGCGGCAGCTCGATGCTGCCGTTGGTCTCGATCGCCAGCTTGTAGCCCGCGGCGTGGAGGCCGTCGATCATCGCGGCGTCCACCTGCAGGGCAGGCTCGCCGCCGGTCAGGATGACCCAGTCGCACGTCTCCGAGAGCTGGCGCATCTCCGCCACGATCTCGTCGAGGGCCATCTTCCGGCCCGACTCGAACTCCGTGTCGCAGTCGAAGCCGTGCGTCTCGACCGCGCAGGCGAGGTTGCAGCGCGAGAGGCGGAGGAAGAAGTTGGGCGTGCCCGACCGCACCCCTTCGCCTTGCAGGCTGTAGAAGATCTCGTTGACGATATATCCGCGCTCATCTGACATCAGCCGGCTCCACACGCACGACCAGGCCGTCTCTGAGCAGGCCGGACGCCCCCGAAGGCGAGGACGATTCCAGGTCCGCTTCGACGAAGACCATCTGGGACGGCGGGTCCACCTGCTGTGCGACGCGGGCGACCGCGGCCGGAAAGGCGCGGTCCAGCCCCTCGGGCCGCCAGCGGACCGGCCGTCCGACAGGCCATTGCGCGGTCTCGTTCGGCGGAACCGCGAAGCGCAGAAGATAGCGGTCGCCGCGCTTGAGACGCACGACCGGCTGGCCGGCCTCGACCAGCGCGCCCGGGTCCAGGAGACGGGCCGCGACCCAGCCGTCGGTGGTCGCCCGCAGCACGCGGCGGGCCGACTGGCCCCTGAGACGACGGAGCTCGGACTCGGTCTGGGCGAGGCGCGCCCGCGCCGTGTCCAGCTCCTTCTCGCTCGTCTCGCGGTTCCCGGCGGCCACGGAGCGCTCCTCCTCGGAGAACACCTCGGGCGCGGCGGAGAGGCGGGTGACCCTCTCCTGGGCCAGCCGGAGCGCGGTCTGCGCCTGGGAGACTCCGGAGCGGGACATCTGCACCGAGGCTTCCGCGCTCACGATCTGCTCCGTCAGGTCGAGCGGCTCGATGGTGGCAACCGCCATCCCCTTCCGCACCCGCTCCCCGGGCCTCGCGCTTACCTGCAGCAGGCGGCCCCGCAGCTCGGAGGCGAGATCGACCGTCTCGGCCGCCACCACGACGCCCACGAAGGTCTTCGCCGGCTCCTCCTCCGCCACGGTGGCTGCGGCGACGGGCTTGGCAGCGGCCTCCCGGGGAGGCGTGGCGGCCGGCTCTCCGCAGCCGGCCAGGAGACAGCCGGTAAGGAGGACAACCGCGGCGAGTGAAATGGATCTAGTAAACAAACACATATAGAGGTACGTACGTATAGGAAGTAACCAAGTTGACCGTCGACTCATGGCGACCTATAAGATAGTCGAGTTGGACAA
>JANOCF010000734.1:0-1800 GCA_031412055.1 Holophagales bacterium
CGAGAATGAGCCAAGCCCACCAGAGGACATCTCGGAAAACCTGTTCCATCGGAGCTGCCTAGCCGCAAAGATTTAAAGATGATTTGCCACACCATGCTGGATCATCCAGACGATGCCGAGCCTGGTGAGCCTCTTCAGCTCGTAGCGTCACTGATCCCGTAAGTCTCGTCCCGCCATTGGCGCTAGGTCCGGCGGGCCGTGGTCACCCACGGCGCAGTGTAACTGCACCGGCGTCGCAACCTAAATAGCGGCTCACAGCTATTTATCCTCGACGTGGGTCATGAGAACTTTGGCAAGCTGGCGTAGAAGATCGGCGTTCGCTTTGTAGACGATGACTTTGCCGCTCCGGCTCCCTGCCACCAGGCCTGCGGTGGCGAGGGTCTTAAGGTGGGCCGACATCGTATTTTGCGCTACGTCGAGGCGTCGCGCTATCTCTCCGGCGGGCAATCCGTCCGGCTCAGACAGGAGAAGCGTTACTGCCCGCAGCCGAGCCGGCTGGGCGAGCGCCGATAGGCAGCTTATCACCTGTGAGGGCTCCATGGCCGCGAGTTCGAATGATAAGGCGGCAGCGGTCAAGGCTGATGTCCTCTTTTTCTCATATCAACGCATCACGAAGTGTTGATATTTTGACCTAAGCACGCTACATCGTCCGTATGAGGCGATGGAGTGACCTACATTTCTGGAGGGGCGAACGGACGCAACGCGCGAGAGCTTTTGCGGAGCACCTTGCTGTTCCCGCACATGCAGCGGAGGCTGCACCGTGAGTGTTGAGGGCTTGGTCAATGTACCCGTTGGCATAGAGGACATTGCTCGCGTGCTCGCACGCCACCCCGACTTCCGGGTGCTGCGGCGGATGCAGCAGATGGACCGCCAGGAGTCGGGGGGATTTAGATGGGGTGTGCTCACAGGTGTCTGCCTCGACGTCGAGACGACCGGTCTCGACCATGGCGAGGACCGCATCATCGAGCTCGCCATGCAGCGTTTCCGGGCCGACGAGGAGGGGCGAATCGGCGAGACGGGCCGGCCGCGTGCCTGGCTCGAGGATCCCGGGGTTGAGATCAGCGCCGAGATCACCCGCGTTACCGGCCTGAAGGGCGAGGATTTGAAGGGCAAGGCCATCTGCGATGCCGAGGCAGCGCTGATCCTGTCCTCCGTCGATGTCGTCATCGCTCATAACAGTCGCTTCGATCGGCCGTTCGTCGAAGCGAGGCTCGCGGCCTGTGGCGGTCTGCCCTGGGCTTGCAGCCTCGACGGGGTGGATTGGGCGGCGGCCGGGTTCGACGGCCGCACGTTGTCCCAACTGCTGTCCAGGATGGGGTGGTTCTACGAAGCGCATCGCGCCGCCGCCGACGTCACCGCGCTTCTGCACTTGCTGGATCACCGGCTCCCGAGCGGTGAGACGGTCCTGAAGCAGCTGATCGAGAAGGCAAGGCGGGACACCTGGATCGTGGAGGCCGTCGGCGCCCCCTTCGAGGTCAAGGATAAGCTGAAGCGCCGCGGCTACCGGTGGAATGGTGACCGGCGGGTCTGGTGGATCGAGGTCGACGACCAGCAGCTTCAGGCCGAGGCGGAGTGGGCGACGATCCACGTATATTTTGGGACGCAAAATCCGCAGACGACGCGGATCGACTGGACGAAGCGCTATGCGGCCCTCTGTTGCTCGGGCGCCCGAGCTCGAGCTCTACAGCGCGACCATCGCGGTCAGCGCCCCTGGTGGTATGCTGACCATTTTTCACGCCATGCTGGCCTCGGGCCCCGAGCAGGTGCTTGCGAGAATCGTTGAGAGGCTGGGCCAACCTG
>JANOCF010000735.1:0-1829 GCA_031412055.1 Holophagales bacterium
CCGATCTCGCTTTCGACGGTTCTCATGACTGCAGAAGCTCGAGCTTCTCCAGGGCAAGGTCGAGACTGAGAGCGGTGTTCACCGAATCCAGCTCGACGCCCATCTCGATGAGCGTCATGGCCACCGCCGGGCGGATGCCCACGATGTAGCACTCGGCGCCCATGAAGCGAACCGACTTGCCGATGTCGTTCAGGATGCGAGTGATGTAGCTGTCGATGATCTCCACGGCGGAGACGTCGAGGATGACACCCCTGGCGTCCGTGGTCCGGACGCGCTCCATCAGAGACTCCTGGAGGTCCAGGGCGAGCCGGTCGTGCAGCTCGGACTGGATGCTGACCAGGAGACAGTTGCGAATCTGAATGATGGCCAGATTCTGGTCCATTGAACGGGACCCGGAGTCCGAGCCCGTCCCGGCATGCGATCGCCTCACGTTATCCTCCGAAACCGTGTCGGAATTCTTGCACTGCACAAGACGTCACGCAAGCGGTAATTCCTCACGCCTCAAGCCTCCGCCGACCGGCGCTCGGCCGCGGCATGTTGCAGTTTGGCGACCTGCACCGACGTCTGCTCCCGCAGGTAGAGCTGGAGGGCGTCGCGCAGGTTGCGCAGGGTCTGGATTCCGGTCAGGTCGACCCCGATGTGCGTCAGGGTCTGGGCGATGGCCGGGTTGATGCCGGACAGGATGCAGTTGGCGCCCAGGAGACGGACCGCCTTGGCCATCTTGATGAAGTGGTCGGCGGTCTTGGTGTCCATGGCCTCGATGCCGGTGATGTCGATGATGGCCATGCGGGCCTGCCGGGCGACGATGGCCTCGAGGAGCGCCTCCGTCATCTCGGCGCTGCGCTGGCTGTCGACGATGCCGACGACCGGCAGGCAGATGACCCCGGCCCACACCTCGATCATCGGGGTAGAGAGCTCGCGGATGGCAGCCTGCTGGCGCTCGATGGTCTCCAGCCGCGACTCCATCTCGCGGTTGGACTCCTCGGCCCGCAGGAGCGCCTCCCGCAGGTCTTTCTTGGCGCCGGCGAGCCGGCTCAGGAAGTCGTTGAAGCCGGCCTCAAGCCAGGCGAAGGTGTCCCCCTGGTCGTCGCGCATGAGCGACATGCACGCGTCGAAGTCGTCGATGGCGGCATAGGCAAGAGCCTGAATCAGGTCTTCGAGACGGGTATGGTCGAACTCGACCGGAGTAAGGGCTTCTTCGTTCTGGTCCATGATCTGACCTCGTTGAATTGACTTACTGGCGATAGAAGGTCACGGTGATGGCCTTGCCGGATTCACCCTGCTGATATTCGAACAGGTCCGCGAAGCGGAGCACGGCGCCGAGTCCGGTGCCGAGTCCTCCGCGGCGCAGCACGAAAGCAGGATCGATCGGCCCCGTGTCGTCGCAGCCGTCCTGGAGAGCGACTTCCAGGTTGCGGATGGGGGGGCCGACGTCCCGGGCCACGACCCGGATGCCGCCGTGGCTGCCGGCGCCGGGGTCCTGCACCACCAGCACCTCACCGTGGATGCCGTACTTGACGATGTTGGTTGCCAGCTCCGAGACGGCGATGGCGATCTCGGTGGCGCGCCGTGAGCCCAGGCCGAACTGCAGCGCCATCTCCTGGGCACGCTTGCGGGCGATCAACACGTCGCCCATGGCACGCACCGGGAAGGAGCGTTCAAAGGCGCTGGGCGGGGAGGACACCAGAATTTCCACCTGGTTGCCGGATCAGAGAAGCCGGTCGCCGTAGGTACCGGTCCGAGCCTCGGCCTTGCGAGTGAGCTGCTCGATCTGCTGCGTCTCGCGCTGATGGAACTGGAGCGCGTCGGGCAGGTTGCGCATCGTCCGG
>JANOCF010000736.1:0-2803 GCA_031412055.1 Holophagales bacterium
CGTCGAGGCGATCCGCGGCGCGCTGCCCGAGCTGCCCTGGGTGCGCCGGGCGCGGCTGGCCTCGCAGTACGGCCTGTCTCCCGCCGACGCGGGCGTGCTCACCACGGCGCGCGAGCTCGCCGACTACTTCGAAACGTCGGCCGCGGCCCAGGCGGGAAGCCCCAAGGGGATCGCTAACTGGATCATGGGCGAGCTGATGCGCGAGCTCAAGGAGCGCAAGGCAGACCTTGAGTCGGCGATCCCGCCGGCCCGGCTGGCGGCGCTCGTCGCCCTGGTGGAAGCGGGCAAGCTCTCCTCCAGCGCCGCCAAGGAGGTCTTCGTGGACATCTGGCAGTCCGGCGAGGAGCCCGCGGCCGCGATGGAGCGCCTCGGCCTGGGCCAGATCAGCGACACCTCGCAGATCGAGCGCTGGATCGAGGAGGTCCTCGAGGCCAGCCCGACGCAGGTCGCCCAGGTCCGGGCGGGCAAGGTCCAGGTCCTCGGCTTCCTCGTGGGCCAGATCATGAAAAGGTCGGGCGGGCGCGCCGACCCCAAGATCGTGCAGCAGCTCATCCGGCAGGCTTTGGAGAGCGCTGCTGTCCCCTCCGCGGCGCCCGTGGACTGACGGGCCTTGATCCAGTTCTTCCAGGTCACCAAGCGCTACCCGGGCGGCCAGGCGGCCCTCGACCAGGTCAGCTTCGATATCGAGAGGGGGCAGTTCGTCTTCCTCACGGGCGCGAGCGGCGCGGGCAAGACGACCCTGCTCCGCCTGATCTTTCGCGAGGAGGTTCCGGACGACGGGCAGATCGTGGTCAACGGCCGCAACGTGGCCCTGATCCCGCGCAGCAAGATCCCCTACCTCCGGCGCACCATCGGCGTGGTGTTCCAGGACTTCCGCCTGATCGCGCGCAAGACGGTGTTCGAGAACGTCACCTACCTGTCGCGCATCCTGGGCCAGGATCTCAAGACCCAGAAGCAGAGTGCCTACGCCGCGCTGCGCCGGGTCGGGCTCGCCCATCGCCTCAACGCCTTTCCGCCCGAGCTGTCCGGCGGCGAGCAGCAGCGCGTGGCCATCGCCCGCGCCCTGATCAACGAGCCCGAAATCCTCATCGCGGACGAGCCCACGGGCAACCTCGACCCCGACCTGTCGTGGGAGATCCTGCGCCTGTTCCTGGAGGTAAACCTCCGCGGCACCACCGTCCTCCTGGCCACCCACGACCGCGACCTGATCCAGCGCATCGGCAAGCGGGTACTGACCCTGGACAAGGGGCAGCTCGTGTCGGACGTGTCGCTCGTCGGGACCGGGCCGCCCAGCCTGGAGATCCGCTCTTCTTCAGTGCCGGAGGAGCCGGCCCCGTGACCTTTCTCCAGGCCGTCTTCTATTTCTTCCGCGTGGCCCTGGTCAATCTGCTGCGGGGCTGGCGGGCCAGCCTCGTGGCGGTGCTCACCATCACGGTGAGCCTGCTTCTCGGCGGTGCTCTTCTCCTGGCGAGCCGCAACATCCTGGACTCGGTCCAGCGCTGGCGCGGCGAGATGCGGATCCTCGTCTACCTCCGTCCTGAAACCTCTGCCGATACCCTGGCAAAGCTCACGGCCGAGGCCGGCCGCGCTCCTTGGGTAGCCTCGGCTAAGGCCGTCTCTCCCGAGGAGGCGCGGAAGCGCTTCGGCGAGATCTTTCCCGGCCTCTCGGACCTGGTCCAGGGATGGGAGGACGAGCCGCTGCCCGGATCGATCGAGATCGCCCTGCGCGATCCCTCCTCCCGCTCGCCGGAGATCCGCTCCTGGATCGAGACCTGGCGGCGGCGCGCCGAGGTGGAGATGGTGGACGATGATCTGGAGTGGCTGGGGCAGCTCGAAACCCTGGTCGCCGTGGGCCGGGGCGTGGGCCTGGCGCTGGCCGGCGTGCTGCTGGGCGCGGCCATCTTCACCATCGCGAGCGTGATCCGCCTGACGGCCTACCTTCACCAGGAGGAGATCTCCATCCTCCGCCTGGTCGGCGCCACGGAGTTCTACATCCGCGGTCCCTTCTACGCCGAGGGTCTCCTACAGGGACTGATCGGCGGCGGCCTGGCGACGGGCGGCCTGTACCTTCTCTATCAGCTTCTGGAATCCCGCAAGGCGGAATCCCTGGCGGCTTCGGTGCTCGCCACGGGCTTCCTGAGCCCTGGCCAGACAGCGCTCCTGGTGCTCCTGGGCGGCGGCGCGGGCCTGCTGGGAGCGGTCGCATCGCTCCGCCGCGAGCAGTTGGAGTAGGACCAGCGTTGGGGAACGTCTCCCCAACGCGTGGGGAGGCGCAATCTCAGGGGACGAGGCCATCCCCTGGCGTTACGTCTTGCAATCTGAGGGGACGAGGTCATTCCCTGGCGTTGCGCCTCGCAATCTCAGGGGACGAGGTCATCCCCTGGTGTTACGTCTTGCAATCTGAGGGGACGAGGTCATTCCCTCACGCGCCCGGTGTCGCCCCGCAGGTGCAGCCGCTCCCGCCGCTGGCGAGCAGTGCGGCAAGGTGGAGCACGGGTCGGCGCACCGCTGGGATCTTGCAACGCAGGCAAGAAAAAGCCCCGCCTTTCGGCGGGGCTTGGGAACGTCCCGCGGAGCGCTGCGCTCTTACGGGATGGTGAGGATGACTACGGCCGCGAGGCGGTCGGTGACCTGACCCTCGGTCGTGATCCGGCTCGGGTCGATCCCGTGGCGCGTCACGATGTAGCTCTTCACCGCTTCCGCACGCTGCTCGGCAACCCGCTGGTTGGAGCTCTGCGAGCCGGTCGAGCCGTCGGCGTAACCGACGACCTTCGCCGTCGAGTCGGGATCCTGCTTCATCCGC
>JANOCF010000737.1:0-2036 GCA_031412055.1 Holophagales bacterium
GGTAGGACCGGGTGACCTGCTCGAAAAGCAGCTCCAGGACTCCCTCGCGCCCGTCGAGCCCGAGCCGGCGGGCATGCGAGGGATGCACCAGCCGGGACGTCCGGTCGTAGGCGTCGTAGACCTCCCGCGCACCCGAGCCGGGGTCGATCCCGAGGAGGTGATAGAAGGTCCCCTCTCCGAGCCGCTTCAGCAGCTCGGCCACGTGCTCCCTGTGCTCCCGCGGGAGGAGCTCCAGGGGACGATCGGCAAGGCCGCGCGCCACACGCTGGCTGAAGAGACGGGCCTCTTCCTCGGTCAATCCCAGGTGCTTCATGAGGATGCGCAGATCTTACCATCAAGCGTATAGACTTCGCGCGCTCATGAGACGACTCCGCGCAGCCCTCCGCGTGATCGTGCCCTGGCTCGCCGTCCTGCTGCTCGCCCTGCTCGCCATAGCCGTGCGCGCCCCGTCGCTCACGTCCGCGCGGCCGTACATCAACTATGTGGACGAAGGGAACTACCTCCACGTGCCCGCGCGGATGATCCGCGACGGCAGTTGGATCCCCGACCAGTTCCTCTACCCTTCCCTGCCGATCAACCTCGTGGCCGCCACGGCGCGGGCCGCCGATCCGCTCTACCGGCTGGCGCACGGCGGGCGGTCGATCCGGGACGACCTGCTGACCAAGGCCGACACCTACTACGACCTGCTGGAGCCCTTCGAGCTGCTGCTCCTCGGAAGGGTCCTGAGCTTCCTCGCCGGCCTGGGAGTGGTGCTCGTCACCGGGCTGCTGGCCCGGCGGGTAGCAGGCCCACGGGCCGGCCTGTTCGCGGCCTTTGTCGCAGCCCTTCTGCCGGCCCTGGTCGCCCGGGGCGGCTTCGCCATGGTCGATCCCTACGCCACCCTGTTCGTGGCCGCCTGCCTGCTCTTCACGGAGCGGACGCGCACCGCGGAGCCCGGCAGGGATGGCCGCGAGGCCGTCCTGGCCGGCGCCATGGCCGGGTTCGCGTTCGCGTCCAAGTACCCGTCCATCCTGGTCTCGCTCTCGTTCGCGCTGGCGGTCTGGCTCAGCCGTCCTTCCTGGCGCGAGCGGCTCCGCCTGTGGACACTCGGGAGCCTCGGGGCGATCGGCGCGGCCCTGCTCGCCATGCCCGGACTGGTCTTCGCGCCGGAGAGCGTCCTCGCCGGCCTCCGCCGCCAATCGGAGCTCTACGGCCTGCTCACCTCGCCGCCGCTCTGGCCCCAGGTCTTCAAGCAGGCCGAGTGGGACCTGCCATTCCAGGGACCGGAGCTGGGATGGACCTTCGTGCTCCTTTTCATCGCGGGGCTGGCAGTCGCCTTGTGGGACCGCCGCACGCGGATCCCGGCCCTGGGATGGACTCTCTTCCTCGTCCTCAACTTGGCGCTCTATCTACGCCAGAGCTTCCAGCCGTTCCGCAACCTCCTGCCGCTGGTGCCGGTGCTCTGCGTGGCCGTGGCGGTCCTCTTCGCCCGGATCCGGGAAAGGGTGCCCCGTCCGGCCTGGACAGACGCGGCCGCCTTCCTCCTGATCGGGCTCCTCTTCGGCATCCCCGCGGTCCGCTTCGCCCGCGAGCGCGCCACCTTTGAGGATTCCCGCACCCAGGCGGTCGACTGGCTGGAGCGGCATGGCCTTCCCGGGCAGACCGTGCTCGTGCTGGAGAACCTGGCCTTCCAGCCGTCGCAGCTTGCCCGCCTGAAGGGGATGAACGTGGAGGTCTACGGCTGGAATGACATGCGGCGCCCGCTGCTGCGCCGAAGGGTGCGGTACGTGGTGCTCACCCAGATGGCGACCATGGAAGACAAGCCGCTGATCGAGCCGGAGTGGCTGCGCATCCTCGACCGGCGCTACAAGCGGCGGGTCCAGTTCGGCGAGCAGCCGGTCACGGCCCATCCAGGCCACTGGCACGGAAATCGGCAGACGATGCACATCCTGGAGAGGCGCCGGCTCGGTAATCCTGGCGCAACGCGCGGGGACCGCCCTGTCCCCTGAGATTCCGGCCCGTCCCCGCGTGTGGCGCCTTCGGTACACGTTGGGGAA
>JANOCF010000738.1:0-5093 GCA_031412055.1 Holophagales bacterium
GATCCGGTGGAAAGAACCGGATCTCGACGTGATCGCCAACCAGGGTCTGGACCGCCATATAACCGGGCTCGATCCCCAGTGCCTCCCGGATGGGATCTTCGATGACGATCTGCCCCTTCGCTCCTACTTTGCTGGCCATAGTCCCACTACTCTACCAAATCCCACCGGGGGCTTTCCCTACCGGCCCCTACCGGCGCCAGCCGCCCTTGCCCGACCGCGGAGGTCCCGCGGGCCGGCGGGGCGGTCCTCCACCGCGATCGGGACGGGCTCCGCGGCCCGGACCGTCCGGGCGTGACGGGCTGTCCGGGCTGTCCTGCTTGGCGACGCGGACATCCACCGCCCGCCCCCGGATCGTCGCCTTCGACATCCGCTCCAGCACCTGCTCCCGGTACTGCTCCGGGACCTCCACGAAGGTGAAGATGTCGTAGATGTCGATGGCGCCGATCGCCTTGCCGGGTACCCCGGCCTCGTTGGCGATGGCGCCCACGATGTCGGCCGGACGCACGCCGGCGCGGCTGCCCGCGGAGATGAAAATGCGCACCATCCCGCCCTCGGTCGGCGGCACCTCCCTGGGTGGCGGCTCCATCTCCACGTCGAAAGGCTTGTCTCCCCGGGCCAGACGAGCCGCCGCGGCCGCGATCTCCGCCATGTCGATCCCCTGCTCCTCGGCCAGCTCCTCCACCAGAGTCAGGTAGAGCTCCAGGTCCTCCTCCGCCAGCGTCTTGCGGATGCTCTCCTTGAACATGGCCACGCGCCGGGCCGCCACGTCCGCCTGGCTCGGCATCTTCATGGGCAGGATGCGCTGCTTGGTGAAGCGCTCGATGTCCTGCAGCATCCGGCGCTCCCGGGGGGCCACGAAGAGGATGGCCACGCCCGTGCGCCCGGCCCGCCCCGTGCGGCCGATCCGGTGGACATAGGACTCGACATCGTGCGGCATGTCGTAGTTCACCACATGGCTGATCCGGTCCACGTCCAGACCGCGTGCCGCCACGTCCGTGGCCACCACGATCTCAACCTGGCCGCTGCGGAAGCGGCGGAGCGCGGACTCGCGCTGGATCTGGCCCATGTCGCCGTGCATCGCCTCGACCGCGTAGCCCCGGGTGTCGAGCTTGTCGGCGAGCTCCGCGGCGCTGGTCTTCATGCGGGTGAACACCAGGACGGCCGTGGTGGGCTCGGTCTCCAGGATGCGCGTGAGGGCCTCGAGCTTCTGCGGGCCGTAGACGTTCAGGTAGCGCTGCTCGATCGCCGGCACGGTGAGGGTGCGGCGCTCGATCTCCACCATCACCGGGTTCTTGAGGTAGCGGCTGGCGATGCGCCGGATCTCGGGCGGCAGGGTGGCCGAGAAGAGGGCGATCTGGCGCTGCTCGGGAGCCTGGGAGAGGATCCACTCCACGTCCTCCAGGAAGCCCATGCGCAGCATCTCGTCCGCCTCGTCGAGCGCCACCATGCGGACGTTCTCCAGCCGCAGGGTGCCGCGCCGGAGATGGTCCATGATCCGCCCCGGTGTGCCCACGACCACGTGGACGCCGCGCTGCAGCCGCTGCTGCTGCCGGTCGATGGGCTGGCCGCCGTAGATCGGCAGCACGCTGACCCGCCCCAGGTGTTTGGAGTAGGTGTGGAAGGCCTCCGCCACCTGGATGGCCAGCTCGCGTGTCGGCGCGAGGACCAGGGCCTGCACCTCGTTGAGCGCCAGGTCCAGGCGCTGCAGCATGGGGATGGCAAAGGCCGCGGTCTTGCCCGTGCCGGTCTGCGCCTGCCCGATCAGGTCGCGCCCCTCCAGGAGCGCCGGGATCGTCCGCGCCTGGATCGGCGTCGGCGCCTCGTACCCGACCTCGGTCACCGCCTTGAGAAGCGGCTCGGTCAGTCCCAGTTGCGTGAAGGTGATGTCCCCCTCCGGCGCGCCTCCGTCTCCGTTCTTCGTGCTCTCGTCCGTCATTCGTCTCCTCCCACCCTCAGTTTGTCACGGTCTTGCAGACCCCGTACCTGCGCGGTGCGCGCGGTGTGAAGTTCGTCACACCCTCCGGAGCCGAGTTGAGCTACGCTATCGGCACCGGACCTTTTCCATGAGCAGTACGAAACCGAAGCAGGTCATCCAGGTGGCGGGTCACCTGGTCTCCCTTCCCGAGGGCGTGACGTCCCTTGAGTGGGCGCTGGAGCGCGTCAACTTCCAGAACCCCCGGATCCGCGCCTTTCTCGGGTGCATCCGGCTCCTCGACGGCGTGATGGAGAGCAACTACGCCCTCCTCCACTGCTCCCCGGAGCGCCTGCTCGACATCTGGCGCAAGGTGCGCCAGGTGTGCGAGCTGATCCGCCACCGGATCGCACCGCTGGTGCAGGTGCCGTCCAGAATCCCGGTCCTGGAGGAGGCGCGCCAGAGCGCCGAGACCTCGCTCGGCATGCTCGACTACCAGGTGCTGCGCCGCCTGGACGCCTTCCCCGAGGACGTGCCTCCCGAGCAGCTCATGGACGTGCGCAAGCTGCTCTGCATCTCCATCGGCCAGATGCACGCCTTCCTCCAGGACACGTTCGGCGAGCTGATGTCCAAGGACCCGCGGAGCCTGCACGACTCGGACTACTTCCTGTCCCGGCGCTTTCCGCAGGATATCGAGGAGGCCGAGTGGCTGCATGCTACCCTGGGGCGCCTCGGCGAGTACCTCGAACGGCTGGACGAGGCCCGCAAGCTTCACATGACCGCCCTGGCCGAGCGCCTGCGCCGCGAGGAGACCATCCCCACCCGCCACGCCTGGGCCGCGAACCGCGCGTTCCTCGACGTCCTCCTGACCGGGCTGACGCCCAAGCTCAAGGAGGTCCTGGCGCTGCGGGGTGTCCGATTCTACGAGATGGAGATCCTCGACCGGCTGGCCTTCGAGATCCCGGTCAAGTGCCGCATCCTCGTGGAGATCCACGAGGTCGCGAGCGAGGCGATCGACGGGCTCAAGACCTGGGTCGGGGAGTTGCGGCCGGAGCGGGTCCAGAACGTCAAGGACCTGCTTCAAGTCCACGCGGCCTTCAGCCGGCGCATGGCCACGCTGATCACGGACGTGGACAAGGCCCTGCAGGACCTCGTCGCCTTCATTCCGCTCTGGCTGGAAGGGGTCGAGAAGCGCCGCGCCCTGCTGCTCAAGAGAGAGCTGGGCCAGCAGCAGCAGGCCTCGATCGAAGAGACGGCCGCGGCGAGGCGTTGATGCCTGGCGTCCGCCGGTGAAGAGGAGACGCAGGGGCGCAGCATGCTGCGCCCAGCCTCGCTCTCAGTCCTGGTTCTTCCAGGCGTTCCAGGGGCTCTCGCCCTGGCGGCGCAGGACACGTATCCGCATGCGCTGCATCCGGCTCCAGCGGACCACGGAGGTCCCCGCCTGCTGCTCCAACATGAATCCGACGACAGCCCCGACCAGCAATGTGCTCATGAATGTGACCATGATGTTCCTCGCAACTTTTCCTTACAGTTCCAGGTTGAATGCACAGATCCAGATGGATAATCAGCTACTGATGCCCACTCCAGGCCGCGAGGCACGGAGGAGAGATCGATTCTCTGCCTTGCTGGGCGTGTTCGCCACAGAGAAAGGTACTACACTGCCCATACTCCTTTGACGATTCCTTACAACATAGTCTAGCCGCGCCCCGGCAGCCCGTCAACAGGATTTTCAACCTTTTTACGAAGCAGGCTCCCTTTCGGTTCAGGCCGAGCGGCACGAGCGGAAGCTGTTCGGCACGTGGCTTGCTTTGAAAACCCTGCACCGACCTTCGGTGAGGGCCGGCGCGCCTGAGCCCTGACATTGATTACGAAATCCTCCCCGGCCTCCCGCCGCGGCTTCGCTGCCGGCCGGGCCGAGATTTCCATAGGTGAACCATGGCAGAGAGCATCGAGATTTCCACCCTCCGCCGCACGCTGCGGCGGACCTTCGGCTTCCGCTCCCTCCGCGAAGGGCAAGAGGAGGTCATCCGCTCCATCGTCGAGGGGCGTGACACGCTGGCCATCATGCCCACCGGCGCGGGCAAATCGCTCTGCTACCAGCTGCCCGGGACTCAGCTCCCCGGCACCACGGTGGTGGTCTCCCCGCTCCTTTCCCTGATGAAGGACCAAGTCGACAAGCTCCAGGAGCTGGGCATCGGCGCGGCCCAGGTCAACAGCACCCTGACCACCCGCGAAGAGGGCGAGGTCCTGGAGGCGATCAAGAAGGAGCAGCGGGACTTCGTCTTCGTCACTCCCGAGCGCGTCACGCAGCCGGAGTTCCTCGAGACGATGAAGACCAACAGGATCGACGTGTTCGTGATCGACGAGGCGCACTGCATCTCTCAGTGGGGGCACGACTTCCGTCCCTCGTACCTGCGCCTGCGGGAGGCGGTGGAGGCGCTCGGCAACCCGCCGGTCCTGGCCCTCACCGCCACCGCCACGCCCGAGGTGGTGGAGGACATCCTGCGCCGGCTCGGCCGCGAGGACATGCAGGTCATTTCGACCGGGGTCTACCGGGAAAACCTGCACTTCGAGGTGGTGCGCACGCACGGCGACGAGGACAAGGTCGGCCACCTGGCGCGGCTGCTCGCCGAGATCGAAGGCTCGGGCATCATCTACACGTCCACGGTCAAGGACTGCGAGGCGGTCACCGAGCAGTTGCAGGGTCTCGGTTTCGAGGTCGCCCGCTACAACGGCCGCCTGGGTTCCAAGGAGCGCCACAAGAACCAGGACCGCTTCATGGCCGGTGAGCTCAAGGCCATCGTCGCCACCAACGCCTTCGGCATGGGGATCGACAGACCGGACATCCGCTTCGTCATCCACTACAGCATGCCGGGCACGCTGGAGGCCTACTACCAGGAGGCCGGCCGCGCCGGACGCGACGGCGAGAGCGCGCGCTGCGTGATGCTCTTCCAGCCCGACGACAAGAACACCCATATCTTCTTCCTCAACGGCCGCTACCCCAAGAGGGAGCACTTCGACACCGTCTACCGCGCCCTGGAGCGCCTCAAGGCCGACCGCGAGGCGGTGACGCCGACCGAGGTCCACGACCGCGCCAAGAGCGTGCCCCAGAACAAGATCCGGGTGGTACTGGCGACCATGAAGGACCAGGGGATCGTCGAGGAGGCGGAGACCGGCCAGT
>JANOCF010000739.1:0-1609 GCA_031412055.1 Holophagales bacterium
GGCCCCAGGTGCTCGACGGTCAGGATGGCCGAGGGGAGGAGCAGGAGGAAGTACAGCAGCGCTCCCCAGGAGGTGGTCCGGTGTGAGGGGAGCCGGAACAGGACCAGGATCAGGATCAGGGAGGTGGCGTACTTGCCGAACTCCCAGAAGAGATCGCTGCCGGTCATCCGCCAGAGGACCTCGGCGCCGGTGATGTAGCAGGCGGCGTAGATGGCGCGGGCGGGCCGGCGTCCCCCCGTGGCCCACCAGACACCCAGGCCGAGCACGCCCAGGGCATGGTAGCGGGAGACAAACTCGAACTGGCGGAAGCCGACTCCCAGCGGCACGTGAGCGAGGAGGAACGCCAGCATGAGCCAGTCGCTCCGGTCCATGAGCGCGGCTTTCCGGCGGGGGCGCTGCCGCGTCGCGGGAAGCATCGTCGGCAGAGGGGTTTCCATCAGGTTCCTGTCTCCCCGGAGCGAGGGGAGAGAATGGCATGGTACACGCGTTCGAGCTTCTCCATGGAGGCGGCCGCCGAGTACCGGGACCGGACCCGCTCGCGCAGCCGCGTCCCGAGAGCTCCCCGGAGCTCCGGGCTCCGCAGCAGGGAGAGAAGGCCCTCGGCCAGCCGCTCGGAGTCGCGTGGCGGCACGAGGATGCCGGCGTCTCCCTCGTCCAGCAGCTCGGCGCACTGCCCCACCCGGGTGGCCACGGCCGGGAGCCCGGCCGTCCCGTACTCCAGCAGGGCCAGCGGGAACCCCTCCGCGGAGGAGGACAGGACGCCGACATCGCAGCCGCGCAGCAGGGCCGGCACGTCGTCGCGCCGTCCGAGAAGAGAGACGCGGTCCTCCAGCCCCAGCGTCCGCCTCATCTCCAGCACCCGGGCCGCGACCCCGGGCTCGACCTCGGCGCCCACCAGCAGGAGATGGGCGGCCGGCTCTTCGCGAACGACGCGGGCCATGGCCGCGAGCAGGGTCGGATGGTCCTTCTGCGCCCGCAGGTTGGCCACGCAGACGATTCGCCGTCCGGGCTCGCCGGGCAGCTCGGGAACGGCTCCCGGAGCGATGTCCGTCGCGAAGTTGGGCAGGTACCAGACGCGCTCGGCTCCGAGCTGCTCCCGCGACCAGCGGGCCAGCGCCTCGTTGACGGCGATCACTCCGGCCGCCCGCCGGACCACGGGTCCATAGAGCCAGGCAGGACGGACTTCGTTTCCATGACGGCCGAAGTGGTCGTGCCAGACGACGCGCACCTCGGGCTGGGTGAACGTGGCCAGGATGGCGGTGAACAGGGATGTGGAGTGGGCGTGGACGATCGAGATCCCGTGCCTCCGGATGAAGCCCGACAGCCGGCCCAGCGCCACCGGATCGAAGGTCCGGCGCCGGCCGAGGGAGAGGCGTCCCACGTCGGGCAGGATCCGCTCGGCGAGCGCTCCTTCCCGCCGGGTCGTGCCCAGGAAAGGGCGGAAGCGCTCGCGGGAGAGATGGTTGACGAGGTCGACCGCCACGGTCTCGGCCCCGCCGGGCTCGAGGGTGTCGATCAGGTGAAGAACGGCCCTCACCCCCCGCCTCCACAGGCGCCAACGGAGCGGGCTCCCTCTCCCGCGCAGCGGGGGAGGGCAGGGGCGGGGGCC
>JANOCF010000740.1:0-2724 GCA_031412055.1 Holophagales bacterium
TCCTCGCCGAGCGCGGCAACTACCCGGCGAGCTACAACTCCCACGACGTCCACGCGGTCTTCAACGTCTTCCTGGACTGCTTCGGTCCGGGCAAGGGTTAGTCCGCTATCATGAGGGGCATGCTGTATCTAGGTTTGCTTCTCACTCTAGGGGCGGGGGCGGTCGCGTCAGCGCCCCAGGTCCAGATCCAGGCGTCCTCCCAGGAAATCCGTCCCGTCCGCATCGCCGCCGTGGCGTTCGGCACCCCGGTGGAGATCGAGGTGCGGGACCTGCCGCGCGACGCGGCACGATCCGCCATCCAGACCGCTCTCGCCGACGTCGCGGAGCTCGAGCGGCTCACCCGAACCACCGGCTCCGAGACCGCAGGATTGGGCGCCTTGAACGCCGCGGCAGGAATCGGCCCCCAGCCGCTGGACCCCAGGCTGATGCCGCTCCTCGTCCGGGCCCAGGAGTTCTGCTTCTGGTCCGAGGGGGCGCACGGTCCCCTGGGCGGCGACCTCTACAACCTCTGGGGGCTCCGCAGCGGGCGCGACGGACGCGACGGTGAAGCCGTATCGGCCCCTCCCGACCCCGGAAGCCTTCTGCAAGGTGCCGAGACGGCCCAGTGCGATCGGCTCAGGCTGACTCCGGCTACCAACACCGCCGAGCTTGGGGCTGGGAGCCGGCTCGACCTCGCGGGCTTCGTAGAGGGGTACGCGGTGGACCAGGCGGTCGAGGCGCTCCGGAAGAACGGGGTGACCAACGCCTTCGTCCAGATCGGAACCCTGCAGAGGGGGATCGGCGGCGGCGCCGACGGCCGGGGATGGAAGATCGTGCTCCCACGCTTCCCCGGGACGGACCAGCCGGCCGGCCGGTTCATCCTGAAGGACCGCGCGTCCGCCATCCTGTCCACACTGGAGAAGCCGCTCCGGGTGGCGGACCAGGCGATGCTCCCCTACCTCAACCAGCGCACGGGTCTCCCGTCGCCGGGGTTGGTCGGAGTGGCTACAGTGACCGAGAACGCCGTGGATGCCCAGGCGCTGGCCATCGCCATGGCCCTCACCGGGCCGCGGGAGGGTCAGCTACGGATGGGTTCCCTGAGCCCCAGCCCGTCCGTGCTCTGGTTCCTGGGCAGCGGCACCGGCGTTCCGCTGCAGGCCGACCATCACTGGAGCGATGTCATCGCCGCGTCTCGCTAGACGTCTCCTGCGCCAGAGAAGGGGCACCTGGTGTGCCAGGTAGCCGGCCAGCCAGAGGGCCGAAGCGATCAGATGGACGGCGACCCAGGCCTTGCGCCAGGAGCCGTCCACCGCCGTCTGGATCAGGTAGCCGGAGGCCACCATCGGCACCAGGGTGAGGACCATGCCCACCCCGCTTCTCCTCCCGCTCCGTACTCCCCTCTCCCAGTGCGACCAGACATGCCGCTGCCAGATCAGGCCCACGGCGAAGACCAGCAGCGGGGCCGTGAGGATGTGCCAGTGCTGCACCTGCGGCTGGAGGGGATGGTTGACCACCGCGAAGGGATCCGAGGGCCGGACGAAGTAGACCATCCAGGCGTAGACCAGCCCTGTCCCGCCGACCAGCAGGTTGGAGAGGTGGATGGCCCAGGATTCGAAGCGGCTCACGGCTTCTTCCCCTTCTCCTTCGTCGCCGAGATCACCTGGTGCAGCGCGAGCACCCGGCGAACGGCGCTGGTCGTGGCGCGGACCGTCAGGGTGGCGCCGGTCACGGGGTGGACGTTGCGCTTGACCTGGAGGTCGCGGTCCAGCTTCCTGCCCAGGAACTGCTCGTACCAGGCGCCGCGCGGCAGGTAGTCCTCCGGCTCGCGGAAGGAGATCACCTCGACGCGGGCCACCTTGCCCTGGGGATCGACGACCACCATCAGGGTCTCGGGCAGGGTGCGCACCCGGTGGGTGTCGAAGTAGGCAATGCCCGCAGGCTGTCCGTTCCGCTTCGCCTCATAGTAGGTGACCAGGGCGCTCGGCACCTCCTCGCCGGACAGCTCCTTCGCCCGGCGGACCTGCTCCGCCGTGAGATAGGCGGTGCGGCGGGTCATCCCGGCTCCCGGAAAAGCGAGGCGCAGGGCCTCGTCCACGGTCAGGAAGACCTTGGACGAGGCCTGCCCCGCCCAGCCCAGGAGAACCAGGGCGGCCAGGAGCGCTCTAGAAGATCCAGCCCAGCAGCGCATTGAACTGATTGATACCCGTCCCGGCCTCGTTGTCTCTGTTCTGGTGATCGACCGTGAAGATGAGCTGGTCGTTCGGCTGGTACGCGAGGCCCAGGGTCAGGATCTCCACGTCGTTGGCCCGGTTGGCCGTGAAGCCGGCGGGCACGTCGTCCTGGGTGTTGTAGACCTCCCAGCGAGCGTAGGGGATGAACGCCTTCTCTCCTCCGTTATTTGGGAAAAGCGCGGCAAGGATGTCGTACCCGGCCTGGAGGTAGTGGCCGTTGAGCGTCTCGCCGACGGACTGGCTGCCGGTGAGGTTCAGGGCCCGGTTCAGGTCGGCCACGTCGTCCAGCTCGGCCTGCACGCCCATGGCGCGCAGCTCCAGCCCGCGCCACTTCCACTCCGCGTGACCCTCGATGATCCGGGTGCCCACGCCGATTGAGTCGCCGCCGGCGGTCTTCAGGTCCTGCCCCGAGCCGCCGGCGTAGGCCGAGCCGCCCACGAGCAGACCGGGGACGCCGTTGAAGTCGAGCCGGCCGACCCAGGCGAAGTCCTCGGCCCGGGCCTGGCTGCCTCTC
>JANOCF010000741.1:0-9491 GCA_031412055.1 Holophagales bacterium
GCGCCAGCGCTCGCCCAGGAAGAACGAGACTCCCGCGTAGAAGATCAGGGCCGGCAGGGCGAAGATCAGGGCCGGCCGCAGGTAGTTGACGAGCTCGAGAGGGCCGCGGATCTCCGCCGCCGCCGGGTTCGGCACGACGTGGTTGAAGAAGATCGAGAACAGCAGGTGGAGCCCGAGGACGGCCAGGAACCCGGTGAGGATCGCGAGGAACTTGCCCCAGACGTACTCGCCCGGCTTCAGGGGAGTGCCGTGCAGGACCTCGCCCACGCGCGCTTCGTCGTCCCGGATCACGGTCGTGCCCGCGGCGATGGAGAGGAAGAACGAGTAGATCAGGGTGACCAGCGCCAGCAGGATGAAGGCGAAGCTGAACTCCGAGGTGATCCAGGCCTTGGTTCCGCCGACCGTGGCATCGCCCGACGAGAGCTGCGCGTCGCCGGTCGACATCCCCCAGCTCATCAGGAAGAGGATGGCGGCCATGAACCAGAGCAGCGGCCGCCGCAGGGTGAAGGAGAGCTCCTGGGCGAAGACCGCGCGGAATCTGCTTCTCACGGGGCCACGGCCTGCCGGGGGATCTCCGGACCGGCAAGGGCGCGGAGCGGCAGCGGCTCGTCCTGCATCAGGAGGAGATAGGCGTCCTCCAGGGTGGCGGCGACCGGCTCGAACCCGGCCGGAGGATGCCCGTCGGGCTCGTAGATACGCACCCGGTGCCTGCCCTCGACCAGCACCGCCTGGGTGACGCGCAGGCGGCCGCGGATGGCGTCCAGCTCCTCGGCCGCGACCCGCCCCTCGAAGATCCGGCCCTGAATGGTCGAGCGGGCCTCGGTCGGCGAGGTCTGGGCGAGCAGCCGCCCCTTGCGGATCACGGCGAAGCGGGGGCAGAGCACGGCCACGTCCTCGACGATGTGGGTCGAGAGGAGGACGATGCGGTCGGCGGCCAGCTCGGCCAGCAGGCGGTAGAAGCGCAGGCGCTCCTCGGGGTCGAGGCCGGCGGTGGGCTCGTCCACGATGATCAGGCGCGGATCGCCCGAGATGGCCTGGGCGATGCCCAGGCGCTGGCGCATGCCGCCCGAGTACGCCTTGACCCTCCGCTTGGCCGCGTAGGTCAGGTTGACCCGGTCCAGCAGCTCGGCGACGAGGTTCTTGAGGCCGCCGGGCGATTCGACCCCCTTGAGCTTGAGCAGATAGGTGAGCATCTGCTCGCCCGTGAGGTGTGGATAGAAGCCGAAGTCCTGCGGCAGGTAGCCCAGCCGCGCCCAGAGCCACTCGGGCCTGGCGAGCACGTCCTGCCCGTCCAGGGTGACCTGTCCGGAGGTCGGCTCCAGCAGGCCGGCGAGGATCCGCATCAGGGTCGTCTTGCCGGCGCCGTTCGGCCCCAGCAGGCCGAACATCCCCGGCGGCACGTCGAGGCTGATGCCCTGGAGGGCCGTCACCGGGCCCGGATACACCTTCACGAGATCGCGGATCGTCAGCATGGAAAGTCCTTTCTCGATAGCGCGAGAGCCGTCACCCGTGCAGTACGCAAAAAGGGGGCTCCGGGTTCCCTATCTAGAAGTAGAAGTACCAGATCGACGCCGTTGCCCCGCTCCACAGCGCCGCGGCCCAGCCCGCCAGCCAGGTCCGGGAGAGTTGGAGGTAGGCGAGGCGCCGCCGCAGCATCCGCAGCATGAGGAGGAAGCTCGCGGTCACGGAGAGCGCGAAGATGCCAGCCATCCACGGCCCGTCCAACAGCGTCGCCAGGAGCATGGACGGCACCAGGACCAGCAGTCCGCCGGCCATGACCATCCCCAGGTGCCCGAGGAAGGGCAGGCGGCGGTCTCGGGGAATTGCCGGTACCAGCAGGAAGAGGAGCACCCAGCCCGAGCCCGCCGCCAGCAGCATCCGGAAGACTCCCTGGGAGGGAGACGCAAGCCGGGTCTCGGCAGCGACCACGGCGCCGAACAGGGCGGTCATTCCGAAGGCGAATCCGAGAAGCAGGACGATCAGGGCAAGCAGCCAGCCCGGCCGGTACTCGGGGTCGCACTCGCAGACGATCCCCACGGGACGGCTCGGAGGCGCGAGCGTGCGCCGGTTGTAGCCCACGAGGTGGTAGGCCGCTCCGAGGACGCGGTGCATCCAGGGCCGGTCCAGCAGGCTCGCAATCCAGGCGGCGCGGGTATCGCGCAGCAGCCAGAGGAAGCCAGGGATTCCTGTCCGGATCCGGTCCGAAACCGGGTCGAGCACCGCCATCTCGTCGCGCATGCCCGCGTCCAGGAGCCGTTGGGCCGTCTCCCCTTCGAAGCTCTGGAAGGTCCTGCGGCGTTCCCCGGACACGAGCCCCGCCCGGACCACCAAGGCGCTCATGGCCTCGCACATCGGGCAGTCGCCGTCATAGACCAGGATCTTGGCGCTCATCGCGGTCTCCTTTCGTCCAGCTTCGAGCACCTTTCATCATGTCAGGAGAGAGACAGGCGGGGAACATCTCTTTCCAGCGCCCGGTTAGCGTTGTAGGTACTTTGCGAACGGAGATCACACCATGAAGCGCTTCACTGTCTTGTCGGCCCTGATCCTTGCTTTGGGGGCCGTGCTGTTTTCCACGATCCCGGCTCCGGCAGATACCGCCAAGGTTGCCGCCGCCGATCCTGCCTACCAGAAAGAGATCGACGCCTGGCGCTCCGAGCGCGTCGAGGATCTGAAGAAAGAGGACGGCTGGTTTGCCCTGGTCGGCCTGTTCTGGCTCGACGAGGGCGAGAACCGCTTCGGCAGCGATCCGGCCAACAAGGTCGTGCTGCCCGAGGACAGGTCGCCCAAACTGGCCGGCGTCCTGGTGCGCGAGGGCGACAAGGTGCGCGTCCGGGTGGAGCCCGGGGCCACGGTCACCAGCGACGGCAAGCCCGTCACGGCCATGGACCTGCTGAGCGACAACGAGCCGGAGCCCACGCTCCTGGAGATGGGGCCGGTCAACTTTTACGTCATCAAGCGGGGCGACCGCCTGGGCGTGCGGGTCAAGGACAAGAAGAGCCCGGCACTGGCCGGGTTCCACGGTCTGGACAGCTTTCCGGTCCAGCCGTCCTGGCGGGTCGAGGCCCGCTTTGAGCCTTACAGTCCGCCCAAGGAGATCCCGATCCCCAACGTCCTCGGCCAGGTCACGCCGTCGCCCTCGCCCGGAGCGGTCGTCTTCGACCGGCAGGGTAAGACTTACCGGCTGGATGCCCTGGGATCGGTCGAGGAGGGGTTGTCCCTGATCTTCGCCGACCAGACCAACGGCCAGGAGACCTACGGCGCCGGCCGTTTCCTGGAGACCGGTCCGCCCAGGGACGGCAAGGTCGTGGTCGACTTCAACCGCGCCTACAACCCGCCCTGCGCATTCACGGCCTTCGCCACCTGCCCGCTGCCGCCCGCCCAGAACCGGCTGGCCCTGCGGGTCGAGGCGGGCGAGAAGAAATACGCCGGCGCGGCGCACTGACACGTTGGGGAGACGCTCCCCAACGTGTCAAGGAGACGCAATGCCCGGGGACGGGGTCATTTCCTGCCGTGGGAAGACGCCACGCCTCGTGGCGAGCCAAAATCTCAGGAAATGGGGTCATCCCCCGGGGTTGCGAGCCGCCACCGCGGGGGAGACGGTCATTTCCTACGATTGCGTAGCATCCCCGCGCGTTGCGAGGCCATCCCCTGAGGCTGCGCGTCCCGCGCGCGCCGGCTGAGTCCATCTTCACCTGCTGTGCCATCCTGGCACGCCCTTTGCGCTCGAAGTTCAGGCCCGGCCCTCCGAAGGGGCCTGTACCGACGAAAGGGAGGTGTGCATGCAGGTTCCCCTGGAAATTTCGACCCGTCTGATCGAGCTTACGCCCGCGCTGGAGGACGACCTCCGCAAGCGCGCCGCGAAGCTGGAGCGATACTACGACCGGATCACGAGCTGCCGCATTGCCGTCGAGCGGCCGAGCAACCACCACAACGAAGGCGGGCCGTACCGGGTGCGCCTGGACATCACCGTTCCCGGCTCCGAGCTGGTGGCCAACAAGGAGGCGGAAGACCTCAACACGGCCATCCGCGATGCCTTCCACGCCGCCGAGCGCCAGGTGGACACGTTCTCACAGAAGCGCCGTGGCGAGGTGAAGACGCCGGTCGGTCCGCCCACGGGCCGCGTGGTGCGTATCTTCCACGAAGACGGCTTCGGGTTCATCGAAGCGGACGGGCGGGAGATCTACTTCCACCGCAACTCCGTTCTGGAGGGGTTCGAGAGCCTGCAGGTCGGCTCCGAGGTGCGCTTCGCCGAAGAGCAGGGAATCGAAGGACCCCAGGCGAGCACCGTAAGCCTGATCGGCAAGCCGGACTAGCGGAACCACGATGTTGATTCTCATCCGGAACGCCGAAGTCTGGTCTCCGGAGCCGCAGGGAAAGAAGGACGTTCTGCTCTGCGCGGGGAAGATCGCCCGGATCGCCGATCCCGGGGAGATCGACCCGCGCGGAGCCCCGTCCGAACCAGGCGGAGGAGCAGAAGGAGGCGTGAAGACGGCACAGGGGTTGCACCAATAATCTCCTGGAGCCGCGAAGCTCGCGGTTTTCTTTGATCCCATCGGTCTCATCGGTGATTGCAACTTGGAAAGGAAGTACCAGTATGAAGGATCGTAAAGAAACTCTGTTGGGCTGGCTGAACGACGCGTACGCGATGGAGAAGGGCATCATCCCGGTGCTCGAGAACCACGTGAAGGATTCCGAGGGCATGCCGGAGATCCAGAACCGGATGCGCGCCCACCTGGAGCAGACCCGCCGCCAGGCGGACCAGGTCCAGATGCTGGTCGAGCGCCTCGGCGGCTCGACCTCGGCCGTGAAGACCACCATCGGCACGGTGGCCGGCTTCTTCCAGGGCATCTCGACCGGGGCGGCCCCGGACGAGCTGGTCAAGAACGCCCTCGCCGACTACTCGACCGAGCACTTCGAGATCGCCTGCTACCGCGCCCTGATCGTGGCCGGCGAAGCGCTGGGCGAGACCGAGGTGGTGCGGGTCTGCAGCCAGATCCTGCGCGAAGAGGAGGACATGGCGCGCTGGCTGGAGAGCAATCTCCCGATGGTCGTGCAGATGTACCTGGGCCAGGGGGCCGGCGTCGGCGCGGGCAGCCTGTCGGGCATGTCCGGCTCGGGCACCCCGGGCGGAACCAACCGCTTCTAAAGCGCCGCTTCTAAGCGCCGCTTCCAAGCGCCGCGGGACATGGTCCCTTCTCAGACCTGGCCGGATCGCTCCGGCCAGGTCTTTTCATTTTGTGGATGCTTACAGGTCGCTGCGGAAGCGCAGGCTCGGGTTGGTGCGCACACGCTGGAGGAAGGTGGTGACCTCTTCCACCAGGCCCAGGCTGAGCTGCTCCATCTCGGCCGCCTGCTGGAAGACGATGAAGGCGGCCAGGGCCTCGCGGTGCACCTCGCACGACCGGAAGATCGGCAGCATCTCGCCGGCGAGGCGCTTGACGTCCGCGGTGCGCCCCTGGCGGGCGTAGAGGGCGGAGAGCTCCAGGGAGACCAGGGCCACGTCGTAGGCGAGCCGGTCCTCGATGAAGGCGTCGATCAGCTCGAGGAAGATGGGCTCGGCCTCGCCGGGGCGGCCAAGGACCACGGCGACGGTCCCCTCCATCCAGCGCAGGCGGAGGAAGTCGCAGCGCTTGCCGACCTCGTCGATCAGCTTGAGAGCTTCGGGGAGCAGCGCCGCCGCCTCCTGGGCCCGGCCGCCGTCGATCAGGCAGCCGATCAGGTTGGACTGGCTGAGAGCGAGGAGTCGCGGCTCCTCGGCGCCGTCGAGCAGGAAGAGGCTGTCGCGGAACAGCGTGGCCGCGGTCTCGTAGTCGCCCGCGTAGCGCAGGACGAGACCCTTGGCCATGGTGGCCCGGCCCTGGAGGTGGGGCTCGTTGATCTCGCGGTAGAGAGCGATGGCCGCGTCGGCCATCTCGACGGCTTCGCCGAAGCGCCGCTGAGCGCGCCGGAGCGAGGCCTTGTACTCCAGCAGCAGGGCCTCGTCGAGCGGATCGAGCCAGCCGTCGGCGAGGTGGGTCTCCGCGTGCCGGAAGGCCAGCTCCGCCTGGCGGAAGTCGCCGAGGACGCGCAGGGAATTGCCCAGGCTGGCCCATGCCCGGGACTTGGCGGAGTCGATCGAGCCGGGGCCGTAGCGCGCTGCGTCGAGGTGCTCGGTCACGTCGAGAGCCAGCCGCAGCAGCTCCTCGGCCTTGAGCGGCTCTTCGAGGACGATCCAGCGGGACTTGTCGATGAGCAGCTCGAAGAAGCCCCAGCTCTGGTAACGGGTGTCCTCCCAGACCCGCTCGCGGCGGGCCTCGGCGCTCATGTCGCGGAACGTGCGCCAGAGCTGGCCCGCGTCCCGGCGCTCCCGGGCAAGGAGGGAACGGCGCTGCTCGCCCTCCTGGCGGGCCTTGCACAGCACCTGGCGGAAGAGGTCGCGAAGACTCGCGTCCTCGTCTCCTGCATTGTCCCGCTTGTGAAGAAGGCTCCGCGACGGGACCGGCGGAGGGACCCGAACCGGGTTCGCGGGCACCGGCAGGATCTGAAGCAGTCGCTTCTCGCAGCCGGAACAGATGAAGAGATGACGCTGGAGGCTACGGCCTTCCTCCTCCGTCAGCTCGTCTTCAAGAAAACTCTCGAGTGTCTCGAGGTCGGGGTGCCACTCGCTCATGGACGACCTCCCTGGAATCGGGCCGGCTGTCAGGCGCCCGGGCAACCCGCCGGCGGGCGGCCCGGGGCAAATCTAGAAGCAAGGAAAAACTCACAGCTGATCGGGTCAAACTCTGTGGCTGCGTTCCGGGCCGCTCCGGCGCTGGGTATCCCCGCGCTCAGGGCTTGCCATGCGGATCGAGGCCGTTGCCTTCGCGGTTCCTGCCGTTGCTGGGGCCGTCGTCTTGGCCCGGCTTCCCGGGAGGCGTGGACGCGTTTGCCGTGGCCGGCCGAAGGAAGCCCAGCAGGCTGTCCACCGTGCGGATAAGCGCGCGGCTCCAGTCCGCAACTCCGGTGACAGCCGTTCTTTGCCCGCTCTGCCTGGCCGGAGCGGCATAGGCGCTCGCCACGGGGAGGAGCAGGGTGATCACCACAATACAGAGTACAGCGCGGCGCACAATGCTACCAGACATTGAGTCTCCATTTCCGGCAGGTCAGCCGGAGCCCCCACGCTCCTTGCCTGCCATGCTTCTGAATGGTTGTACTGAAACGAGATGCTACAGGATGCGCGCCGGCAGACAAGCGGACGACTGCTCACAAAATGAGCGCAGGCGGTCAAGTCATGCGCACTCACGGAGATGGAGTCAACAGATGCAACACTCCTTTTGATGGTGATATGGTCGCTTACAATTGACGGAGTCCATAGGAGAGCAGAACGTGAGCGACATCGAAAGCCGTGGTTACAGCCATCCGGACGCTCTGGTTTCGACCGAGTGGGTGGCCGGTCATCTGAACGACCCCGACGTGCGGATCGTCGAGTCCAACGAAGATCCCCTGCTCTATTCCAGCGGCCATCTCCCCGGCGCGGTGGAGGTGGACTGGACGCGGGACCTGAACGACCCGCTGAAGCGCGACTACCTGGGCCGCGAGGGCTTCCAGGCGCTGATGCGGCGCATCGGCGCCGGGCGCGACACCACCGTGATCTTCTACGGCGACAAGAACAACTGGTGGGCCACCTACGCTCTCTGGGTCTTCCGCCTGTTCGGCCACGACAAGGCCAGGATCATGGACGGCGGCCGCATCAAGTGGGTCAAGGAGGAGCGGCCCATGACCAAGGACGTGCCATCCTGCCCGGAGAGCGACTACCAGGCTGCGGAGCGGGACGACAAGCGGGTGCGCGCCTTCCGCGATCAGGTGCTCAGGCACGTGGAGTCCAAGGGACCGATGATCGACGTGCGCAGCCCCGACGAGTACAGCGGCAAGAAGCTCCACATGCCCGAGTACCCCAACGAAGGGGCGCTGCGCGGCGGCCACATCCCCGGCGCCGCCAACATCCCCTGGGCCCGCGCGGTCAATCCGGAGGACGGCACCTTCAAGACCGCCGAGGAGCTGCGCGCCCTCTACCAGCAGGAGGCCGGGCTCAAGCCGGACGACGACGTCATCGTCTACTGCCGGATCGGCGAGCGCAGCAGCCACACCTGGTTCGTGCTCACGCACCTCTTGGGCTATCCCCGGGTGCGCAACTATGATGGGAGCTGGACCGAGTGGGGCAATCTGGTGGGAGTCCCCATCGAACGCTGAGCCCCGCCGAACGCTGAGAACGTTGAAGGTGGCCATGCCGGAAGTACCCGAGAAGCTGAACCAGACGCTGGATGTGCTCTCCATGATCCCCGACCGGAGCGAGCGCATCCAGCTCCTCATCGACATCGCCGAACGCTTCAAGGACGTGCCGCCGCGCATCGCGGCACGCCCGTTCCCGGAAGAGCACCGCGTGCCCGCCTGCGAGTCCGAGGCCTTTGTCTGGGCCGAGCGGCGGCCGGACGGCAACCTCGACTTCCACTTCGCCGTGGAGAACCCCCAGGGCATCTCCGCCAAGGCGATGGCGGTGATCCTCGGGGACACCCTTTCCGGACAGCCCCTGGACCAGGTGGCGGCCGTGCCGCAGGACGTGGTCTACAAGGTCTTCGGCAACGAGCTCTCCATGGGCAAGAGCATGGGCCTGATGGGCATGGTCGGCATGGTGAGCACGCTGGCAAAGAGAGCACAGAAGGAATAGCCGGACTTTACGGCGCAAAGCACTTGACGCCTCCCTTTCCGAGGCGTACATTGGTTCCGTGGCCGACCCGCAACCCCTCCGCCCGCGCCCCAAGCTGATCGAGGAGCCCTCGCGGCTCCACCTGCGCGCCATGGACAATCTCCGGTTCATCCGGGAGACCATGGAGGGCGCAGCCTGTTTCACGGACGTATCGGGCACCGGCACCGTGGCCACGGGATTGTCGGCGCTCGTGGCGGCCTGGATCGCGTCCCGGCAGAGCAGCTTCGCCGGCTGGCTGGTCACCTGGCTCGTGGACGCGGTCGTCGCCGTCCTGATCCTGGCCGGCACCAGCGTCTGGAAGGCCCGCCAGACCCGCGCCGACCTCTTTACCCGTCCCGTCCGCCGCTTCGCCCTGGCGCTGTTCCCGCCGCTGATCGCGGGCGGCCTGCTCTCCTACGTGCTGGTGGCAGGCGGAGTGATGGGCGTGCTTCCCGGCGTCTGGCTCCTTCTCTACGGCACCGGCGTAGTGACGGGCGGAGCCTTCTCGGTGCGCATCGTGCCGGTCATGGGGCTCGCCTTCATGGCCCTCGGAGCCGCAGCCCTGCTCGCACCCTCGTCCTGGGGCAACGGCTTCATGGCGGCCGGGTTCGGCGGCCTGCACGTACTGTTCGGCGTTCTCATCGCGAGGAGGCACGGTGGCTAGGCGGGCGCGGCGGGATGCCATTCCTGACGAGGAAGGAGGGGCCATGAACCCGGGCAATTCCGGAGCGGCGGGACCGACGGGATCAACGGGATCAACGGCGTCCGAGCCGGTCCCGCGGACCGCCCT
>JANOCF010000742.1:0-3219 GCA_031412055.1 Holophagales bacterium
CCGCCGATACCCAGGATGTAGATGTTCTCGCTGTCGAACCGGTAGATGAGCCGGTCCTTGATGGACAGGCGGCGGGACCAGAGACCGCTCAGCGCGTGCTTAAGGGGCTCCGGCTTGCCCGTTCCCACGGCCGGGTCTCCGCGCTGCATCTCCTTAAGCTGCCGGCAGAGGACCTTGTGGATGGGTGCGTCGCGCCGGCGTAGGTTTTCATAGCGCTCCCAGGTGTCGCCTTCAAATACGATCGAGCGCATCCAACTCCTCGGGACTCGGTCTGTAGCCGGAGCCTTCCCGGTGAGTTTTCAGTGAGCGCTCGATCTGCTCCATCAAGGATCGGTTCTGCAGGACGTAGAGCGTCTCCTGCTCCCGCTCCCAATCCTCGGCGCTGACGACCACGAAATCCTCTCCGCAGCGACCCGTAACTCGCAGGGGGACATGGTCGGCGATTACCTCCTCGACGGCGGAATCGAGGTGGCTCTGGAACTCCTTGACCGTCATCTCCTTCATGGCAGGTTCCATGTTACGCCGCCCCCTCGACCTCGTCCAGGAACTCGTCAACGATTCCGTTGAACGCTTCGGGACGATCCATCATCAGCCAGTGCCCGGTGCCGGGCATCATGCGGGTGGGCAGCTCCGGCATCAGCCGGTGGAGGCTGTAGGGAAGGCTGTTCATGTCGCTGACCACGGAGAGCTTCGGGCCCTGATACTTCTGCAGGGCCGGCAGCGTCGCGTACTCCAGCGAACCCTCCAGCGTCTTCACGATCGCGTTCTCGTCGGTCAGCCGGAGATCCTCCAGGACCCAGCGGCTGGCGTCCGGGTCGCCGCCGACCACGAGCTGGCGGTAATAAGAGGACAGCTCCTGGATCGGGTTCTCGCGCAGCGGTCCCAGGAAGGGATCCATCTGCTCGCGGGACATGCGGGTCAGGTCGCCGTTGGAGTCCACCAGCAGCAGGCCGGCCACCCGCTCCGGATGACGGGACGCGTACTCGATCGCCACCGCCGATCCCAGGCTGTGACCGGCCAGGACGAACCGCCGCAGCCCGAGCTGGTCCACGGCCGCCTCGACATCGTGGGCGAGCGCCGGAACCGTGTAGTCGCCGTCCTCGGCCGGATCGGACTCGCCGTGCCCGCGCAGATCGACCGCCACCGCCCGCCGCCCGCGCCGCAGATGATCGAGCTGCAAGGTCCACTGGCCGCCGTTGCCCGCCAGGCTGTGAAGGAAGACGACCGGCAGCCGGTCCGAGCTGACGATCCCGCCGTCGCGCACGTAGAGGTTGCCAGACGGACCGTTGATCCACACCGACACGCTCTCCGGCGGGTCGGGCGGAGGCAGGAAGTCGTCGGCGAGCCGCGAGGACGAGCCCTCGGACCCCGAAGCACCGAATCGCCGCTTTCCGTAGACGGCAGCGATCGCTCCCACGCCCGCCAGTCCCAGAAGCGTCCAGAGAAGGCCCCGGGTACGACGGGGACGCCGGTATCGGAAATGCCGCTGTTTCATCGCCACACCTCGCGCTGGTCCCTCGTCCGAGGAGGGACGAGAGAGGTTTCCCAACCTAGCACGAGCCTCCCCGGCAGGGAAGGCCCTGCCAGTCACGCCATCTCTAAAATGACATTTCCCACCCGTTTTCCGTTTCTTAAGGGGGCAAAAGAGTGCCCCGAGGTGGAGCGCTCGCCGACAACTCCCGATTAGGAGACGCGATGCCCACGATATCCAGCCCCTACCCGTTCTTCCGCATGCTGTTTCAGACCTTCCTCAGCGACTACCTGAAGATCGTCGAGCCCGACTTCGCCGTCCATCTCCTCCCGGAGCAGGCCCGCTTCCCCATCCTCGACGTTCCCCAGTGGACCGGCGAGGAGCGCGAAGGTCTGGGCCTGATCGCGGACGTCCCGTCGACGGAGGGCGAAGCGGTCACCGTCCTCATCCAGACCGAGACCGAAGCCCTCGGACCGGCCGAGACCTCCCATCGGCTCGGCCGCTACTTCCTGGGACTCGAATCCCGCTACACCCAGCCCGTCCTGCTCAGCGTCGTCTACCTGCAAGGCGCGCGGCCCGGGGTCAACCTGGAGTCGGCCGCGCTCTCACGGGTCTTCGGGACCGAGGTGCTGCGGATCTTCTACACCTCCTTCGGCCTGTCCGAGTGCCGGGCCGACTCCTTCCTGGAACGGCCCGAGCCGCTCGCCTGGGCGATGGCCGCGCTCATGCGGCCGGTCCGGCGCAGCCGCGCGGAGCACAAACTGGCATGCCTGCACCGCATCGCGGGCTCGGACCTGCCCGCGAGCCATCGGGTCCTCCTCACCGCCTGCGTCGAGGACTGGATGGAGCTGCGGCCCGGAGACTGCGCCGAATATCGCAACTTGTGTGACGGAACCCAAAACCCAGAGGCTCCTTTTCCGTAGAAGGACTGGATCCCGGACACGGGGCAAGGGGATGTCTCGCCCGGCGATGGACATCCGACGGCTTGCGGCTGTACAAAGGGGTCTCGTCAAAAGGAGATCAGACCGATGAAATACCTCGCACCCCTCGCCGCCGTCCTTGTCCTGACCACGGGTATCCCGTCCGAAGGCGCCGACGCCATCCAGCTCAAGGCCCAGCCGCAGCCTCCGGCCGCGGCTCCCGGGGCGGCTCCCGGGGCAACTGCGCCAGCTCCGGCTCCGGCCGCCGATCCCATGGCCGCCGTGCAGCGCCTCAGCGTGGGCGACGCCAAGAAGGCCGTCGACGCCGGCAAGGCCGTGATCGTGGACGTCAACTCCCTCGGCTCCTACGCAGCCGAGCACGCCAAGGGCTCCCTCAGCATCCCGGCCAACGAGATGTATGCCCGGACCGGCGAGCTGCCCAAGGACAAACAGATCATTGCGTACTGCTCCTGCAGCGCCGAGCAGACGAGCGCCCGTGTGGTGGTCGAGCTCAAGCGCCAGGGGTTCGATGCGGTTGCCTTGCTGGGCGGACTGAAGGCCTGGAAGGAAGCCGGATACGAGGTCGAGAGCAAGCCCGCGCCTTGACGGCGCGGGTTCGCCCGCCTTTTCCCTTTTCTGGAGGATTTGATTTGTTGAGGAACCGTCTCCCCGTTCTCCCCGCCTTGGCCCTCCTGGCCGTCTCCGCCTTACCGGTAGCCGGCGCGGTCGACCCGGACCTGCTCGCCGGCATGAAGGTCCGCTCCATCGGACCGGCCGGCATGAGCGGGCGTGTCGCCGCCGTCGACGCCGTCGAGTCCGATCCCAACG
>JANOCF010000743.1:0-4863 GCA_031412055.1 Holophagales bacterium
AGTTGCGGAGGTGGTTGACCAGGTTGGCCGGCAGCAGCTCCGCGACGTGCTCCTGCATCGTCTCCAGCACGACCGGCCCCGCTTCCAGAAGGCGCGCCACGAGGTCGTGGAGACCGCGCTCGATGGCCTTGGGATTCGGAATCCGGATGCCGGTCAGGCGGGGTGCGATGCGATCGTGAACCGCTTCGGCCGCCGCGACCAGGCGGAGCCGCAGCTCCTCCACCCGCTCCGGCACCAGGGGATCCTCCTCCAGGACCTCCGGCGGCATCCCCTTCTGAACCAGCGCGGTCAGCGCCCCGGCGACCTCCCGGGGGCCGAAGCCCGCGGCGGCCAGGGCCAGGAGGTCGGGATCGCCCGGATCGCCGTAGCCCTCCCGCAGGCAGGCCTCGACCGTCTCCTGCACCACCTCATCGAGCAGGAGGCCGTCCGCGTCCACCCGCAGATCGGGATGGACGCCCGCCTCCAGCGGATGGTCGGCCAGCAGGCCGCGGCAGAAGGCGTGGATGGTCCGGATGGCCATGTGGTCGAGGGTGGCGGAGAGCGCCCTGGCGCGGCGCGACCGCTCCTCGGGCGGCGGCAGCACGGACGCATCGAGCCAGGCGGGCGGCTCGTCGCCCCGGGCCAGGGACGCCAGCTCCCGCGACGCCCGCGAGGCCATCTCGGCCGCCGCGGCCTCGGTGAAGGTGATGGCCACCACGCCGCGCAGCACGGCCGCGGCCACGCGCTCGGTGCTGTTCGATCCCGGGACCGCGCGCTCCGCCAGCAGCGCCGCCTTCTTCTCCCAGCCCACGCCGAGGGTCCAGGCGAGGAGCCGGCCGATCAGCGTCGTAGTCTTGCCGGTGCCCGCACCGGCCTCGAGGACCAGCGGCCGGTCGAACCGGCGCTGGGCCTCCCGGCGGGCCTCGCGGTCGGCCTCGCGGAGCTGCTCCTCGTCCCGCCGTCCGCCGAAGGAGCCGATGAGGAGACGTCCGGCGCTCATTCCCCGCCCTCCCCGTTCCGGGCCGGCTTCGCGGCCAGGCGCCAGACCTCCAGCAGGGCGGCTTCCGCCGGGGCGGCATCCTCCTCCCGCCGCTCGGACCACTCGAACAGGCGGAGCCGGGCCCCGGAGTCGCCCCGCAGGCAGGCCTCGGCCACCTCGCAATACTTGCAACGCCCGGGCTCCTTCTGGCCCGCGGGGTCGACGATGCGGGGGAAGAACGAGCCGGCGTCCCAGACCCCGAGCACGGCCTGCACCGCCGCCGCGAACGCGTCGGAGAGATCCGGGTCGAGCGGGCCGGCCTGGAACTCCCGCGCCTCCAGGCCGGGCTTGAGGTAGAGATAGCGCCCGGCCGCCGCCTCCGCCGCGTCCCCGGCCATGCCGTAGGCGACGCCCTGGAGGTGGGTCCCGGCCCGGACCTTCTCGAGGAAGTGCCGGTGGCGGGTCTGCTCGCCACGCTTGTCCGATATCGGTTTGCCGGTCTTGTAGTCGGTCCGGCGCAGGAGGCCTGTCTCCAGGAGATCGACCCGGTCGGCGCGGAAGCGCACCTCGCGCGGCCGCCCCGCGGCGTCCAGGACCTGGAGAGAGCCCTCGTCCTCGACCCGCAGCACAGGGACCGGACCCTCGGCCCAATCGCTCTCCCGGGCCGCGTCGAGCCGGGGCCGGACCTGCTCGGCCAGCGCCCGCGCCAGGCCGGGCAGGAAGATCCCCTCCTCGGTCAGGAGCTTTGCCGCCTCGTCCTCCAGCCAGCGGGCCAGCTCCTCGTCGGACGGCCAGGGCACCGCGACCACCATCCCGTTCTTCCCCACTCCGGCCTCGGTGGCGATCCGCTCCAGGACCGCGTGCACCAGGTTGCCGAGGAGCAGGGGATCGGCGCCAGGCGCCATCTCCAGCGGGTCGGGCGTGGGCTCGATCCGAAGGAGCTTCTGGAGGAAGAGCTGCCACGGGCAGGCCGCGAGGTTCTCCAGGTGAGTGATGAAGATGTCCTTGCGCCGGGGATCGTTGTCGTGGCGCAGCGGACCCACGAAGCCGAAGTAGGGGCCGAGGCGGGCGCGGGCGGCGCGGCCTTCCGGGGTGCGGAGGTCGGGGTCCATCTCGTCGAGGACGGCGAGACGGGCGGCGGCGAGCTGGCGGAAGTTGGGACCCCCTCCCCTGCCCTCTCCCGGGCGTACGCCGGGGGGAGGGCAGGGGAGGGGGCTCTGTGTCTCCGCGAGAGCCAGCGCAAGAATCCCCCCCAAACCGCTCCGCCTCCCATGCAGCCCCGCCATCACCGCCCGCTCCGCCGCCGTCCGCGGACCGAGGCTCGCGGTCTCCCGCGACCACAGCGAAGGCACCTTCACCACGTCCGTCACGTCGCGCAGCAGCGGCGACGGCGACACGGCCTTGCCGTCCTCGTCCGCGCTCTGCCAGGACAGGGTGACGACCGGGCTCGACGAGAGAAGATGCGCGAACAGCCAGCGCTCCTCGTCGAAGCCGGAGAGCTTGATCGGCACGTCCGGCAGGACCCGCTGGAGAACCCGCCGCAGGTCGTCGGGCAGCAGGGGGTCCTCGCGCACACCGCGGGGGAAGACATCCCGGTTCAGTCCGATGACGAAGAGGTGGTCGAAGGTCCGGCCCCGGGCCTCCATGGCGGTGAGGACCTGGACGCCGCCTCCCCGCCCGCCGAGGTCGCCGGTGCCGGCCTCCTCCAGCTCCCGCGCGAGGAGCCGGCGCAGCTCGTCGAGGTCGAGGGCGAAGCGCGGCGGGATCTCCCGCTCCAGCGCCTCCAGCCCGGCGAAGATGGGGCTTGCCGCCTCTCCCTTCTCCTTCCAGCCCAGCTCCTTGAGCAGCCCCCGCAGGCGCGAGAGGTGGTCCGAAGCCCGGGCTTCCTCCGGCCAGGCCGCGAGCCGCTCCCGGACCTTTCCGGCCAGCCGCACCGCCTCCCGGATCCGCTCCCCCTCCACCTTGCGCCGGATGGCCCGTACCTCCCGGCCCGCCTCGTCGGGATCGACCTCCTCGCCTTCGCGCTCCCCCGGGGCATCCAGCCGCAGCCCGGAGCGGACCGGCAGGGGGTAGAGGTCATCCTGCTTCAGGAACAGCTCGGGCCGGAGCGCGGCCACGTCGCGCAGGCGGCCGGCCCCGAGCGAGGCGAAGGCGAGCCGGAGATCCACGATCCGGTCGAGCGCGGCCGCGTCCAGCCAGCGGTCCGACGGCACCTCCTCGCCACGGCGCAGCAGCTCCAGGAAGGCCCGGGCGCGGCGGCCGGCCGGACCGAGGGCGCCCCGCGTGCCGAGCGCCGAGTACGGCACCCCGAGCCGCCTGAGATGGCGCGCCAGGGGAAGACGATAGGAGGAGAGATCGCGCGCCACAATGGCAATCCCCTCGGGCCGCGCCCCCGCCCCCGTCCCGATATCGAGCAGGGCGCGAACGCGCCGCGCAACCTCCCGCACCTCGGCTCCGGCTCCAGGTGCCTGAAAGCGCTCGACCCGGGGCGGCGCCACGGCCGCGAGGGGTTGCGGCGGTGCCTCCTCGATGTCCGATACAGGGGAAAGCCGCGCGGCCAGCCGCTCCGTGAAGGCGCTCTCCACCCCTTCCCCATGCCACGACGGCGGCCGGTCGAGCACCAGCCAGGCCTGGCGGCGGCGCAGCAGCGATTGCAGGAGGTCGGCCGCCACCCCGGTGGCGTCGGCAAAGCCGTGGACCAGCACGGCGCGAGAGGGCAGGGCGATCTCGGGATCGGTCTCCAGCAGGTCGACGGCCCGCCGGAGCACGGTCGAGAGCATGCCCAGGCCGCGCCGCCGCATCTCCTCCTCGGTGCGGGCCGCCACCCGCACCAGGGCGCGGGCGCGCTCGACCTGGTTGCGTCCGGCGACCGAGCGGCCGTCGAGAGCCAGCAATTCCAGGGCGGCGTCGGCGTGGACCGGCTCGAGCCCGGCGTCCAGCAGGTCGCGGACCGTGGAGCTGACGGCGCCGTAGCCGTCCACCAGGTCGCCGAGGCCGGCACGAAGGGAAGCCTCCTCGGAGGCATGTCGCTGAGAGAGGACGTCGGCCAGGGGAAGCCCCCGGGAGACGGTCTCCCCGGCGCGCTCCAGGATCTCGAAGGCGAGGCCATGAAGGGTCTGGACCTGCACGCCGACCAGCGACCGGCCCCGCGCCCGCACCAGGGCCGAGGCCACATGGGCGCGCAGGCTGCGGGACGGCACCACCACTCGGACGGGCAAGGCCAGGAGGAAGGGATCGCGACGGGCTTCTTCCAGAAGGGAGGACAGGCGGTCCAGGACGACGGCCTCGGCGGCCAGGGCTCCCCGGGCTACGACGACCCGTCCCGGGGGGGACGGTGGCCCCGAAGGGCCTTCGCTCTCGAAAAGACTGAGCTGCACTGCCACGGAGGAAGAATATCCCGGAGGGGGACCCCCGGGAGCACCGGCGATCTCGCCGGCCGCTATCAGCGCCTCCACGATCCTGGGCTTCGGAGCTCCGGGATGCGGTGCCCGCTCCGGCGCACAGGCCTTCCGTTCTCCACCTACGGAGTCTCTTGGGCTCCTTCCGGAGTCCCTGCCCAGCCTTCGGGCGACCGTTTCAGGCCTCGTGGAAGCCTCTCCGGGTCTTCCGGCGCTCGCTCCGCGCCTTCGGGGATCCGTCCCCGGTTTTCCGGCAGCTGCTCCCGGGCTTCCAGAGGCCGCTCCCGGGCTTCCGGCTCCCGCTCCGGGACCCTCGGGAATCTCTGCCGGCCGGCCGGAGCCGCTCCGGGACTCCCGCCAGGCTCTCCGGGCTTTCCGGCAACCACTCCGGGACCTACGGACCCCTTTCCCCGTCCTCCGGGTTCCGCTCCGGGACACGCGGGACCTGGCCCGATCCTCGGGCGGTCTCTCCCGGACCTCCGGAGCCCTGTCCCGATCCTCCGGCAG
>JANOCF010000744.1:0-5893 GCA_031412055.1 Holophagales bacterium
CTGCTCCAGGGAGACGCCCGGCCGCAGGCGCGCCTCCACCTGGAGAATGCGGACCGACCGTGCCCCCTCTGCCCACAGGCTGCCGAGAGGAAGCCAGGCCTGGCGGGCGTCCGGGTACTCGAAGCCGGGCGGCATGATGCCCACGATCTGGTGCGGCTTGCCGCTGGCGGTGACCGTCTGACCGACCACGCCGGGGTCGCCGTGGAGCCACCTCTGCCACAGGCGGTAGCTGAGGAGGAGTGCCGGCGGAGCGTCCGGCCGGTCCTCCTCCGGGAGGAAATGGCGCCCGAGGACCGGGTCGATCCCGAGGAGAGGAAAGAGGTCGGACGACACGGCGTCGATCTCGATCCGCTCGGGGCCGTCGAGCGAGGTCATCGTCATGCTCCCCGCTCCCCGGTGGGCCGAGATCCCGGCGAACAGGGTGCTCTCCTTCCGCAGGTCCAGGTAGTCGGGATAGGACCAGGAGCCGCTGCTGTCGGAGTGCACGGAGTGCTTCATCGAGATGGTGACGAGCCGGCCGGGATCGGCGAAAGGGAGCGGGCGGAGGAGGGCTCCGTACAGCACGCCGAACACCGTGGTGGTGACGCCCAGACCGAGAGCCATCGACAGGACGGCAATCGCCGTGAACCCCGGATTTTCGAGGAGCTTCCGGAGAGCAAAGCGAAGGTCCTGCCTCAGCGCGTCCATGAACGGCCTCCTGCCGACAAGCCTGATCCGTCTGTGGCGGGGAGCGAAAAGTTTGCCTAGTCTACTCGCTCCGGATCGCCTGCACCGGATCGGTATCCATGGCCCGCCGGGCCGGGACCCAGCAGGCGCCGAGCGCCACGCCCAGGAGGAGGAGGGGGATCGCCATAAAGCTCGTCGGATCGACGGGACTGACGCCGTAGAGCAGACGGCTGAGGAGGCGGGTGGTGGCCAGAGCTATGCCCACGCCCAGGCCGGTGCCGATCGCGGCCAGGGACATCCCGCGCAGCATCACGAGCCCGAGCACGTGCCGCCGTCCGGCTCCCAGGGCGATCCGCACGCCGAGCTCGTGCAGGCGCTGGCTGACAGCGCAAGAGAGGATGCCGTAGATCCCGATCGTCGCCAGGAGGAGCGCGATCGCGCCGAACAGCGCGAAGCCGTGGCTCAAGGTCCGCTCGATCGCGAGGTAGGAGTCGAAGACCTCCACCATCGTCTGGATGTCGTAGACCGGAAGCCCGGGGTCGGAAGCGCGGACCGCCTTGCGGACCCGTTCGGTCACGTCGTCCTGTTCGCGGCGGGTGCGCAGGACGATGCCCACGGAGTGGCTCTGCTGGTAGCGCGGAGGCACGAAGATCTGCGGCTCGGCCGGAAGCCAGGGGTTCGTCCGGATGTCGCCGGAGACGCCCACGATCTTCATCCAGGCGGCCGGCTCCGAGTCGAGCAGGCGGAGACCTTTCCCTACCGCGCTCGATCCGGAGAAGTACCTGTCCGCGAAGGCCCGGTTGACCACGGCGACCGGCGCACCCTCGTCGCACTCCCGCTCGGTGAACGCCCGTCCTTCCAGGAGAGGGACCTTCAGGGTCGCGAAGTAACCCCATGTGACGCCGAAGGCCAGTGGAGAGGGCTCCTTGCCGGGCGCGAAGGTCTTTCCTTCGAGGGCGATCCGCCCTTGCGTGCCCAGGTCGTAAAGCGGCACCGACCCGACCGCCGCCGCTTCGACTCCCGGGATGGCCGCGACCCGCCGCGCGATGTCTCCGGCGCGTCTGCTCCGGCTCTCGATGTTGCTGTACGCATCGCCCTGCATGGTGGTCCAGACGGTGAACAGGTCCCGAGCGGAGTACCTGGGATCGCCGTCGCGAAGCTCCTGCAGGCTGCGCAGCAGGAGCGCCGTGGCGATCAGCAGCACGAGCGCGACCGCCACCTCTCCGATCACGAGGACCGCGCGCAGGCGCTGCCCGTTGGCCGGTCTCCGCCGGCCGCCGTCGCCGTCCTTGATGGCCCTGCGCAGCTCGATTCGCGTGGCCTGGATGGCCGGGATGATCCCGAAGAGCAGTCCGGACGCCACCGACGCCGCGAACGCGAAGGCCAGGACCGGCCCGTCAAGGGTGAACCGCATCCAGAAAGGCACGGGAGCCAGCGCGCGGCCGGCGGCGCTCAGCCCCGGCACGGAGAGCAGGACTCCGAGGGCTCCTCCGGCGACACCCAGGATGACGTTCTCCGTCAGGAGCTGGCGCACGATCCGGCCGCGGCTCGCCCCGAGCGCCGCCCGGATCGCCAGCTCCCGCCGCCTTCCGCTGGCCGCCGCGAGCAGCAGGCTGGCGACGTTGGCGCAAGCGAGGAGGAGGACGCAGGCCGCCGCGCCGGCCACGATGAGCACCGGCCGCCGCAGCTCGGCCGGGGCGACCTTGTGCCGCAGCGGTTTGACCTGGGCTCGCCAGCCCGCGTTGGTGTCCGGATGGCGTGCCTCCAGGCGCCGGACAATGGCGTTCACCTCGGCCTGGGCCTCGTCCAGTTGGACGCCCGGGCGCAGCCGTGCCTCCACCTGGATGTAGCGGGTCGAGCGCGGATCCCGCGCCCACCGGCTGGCGAGCGGCACCCAGGCCTGCCGGATGTCCGGGTACTCGAAACCCGGAGGCATGACGCCGATCACCCGGTGGAGCTTGCCCGCCGCCAGGACCTGCCTGCCGACGACGCCCGGCTCGCCGCCGAAACGGCTCTGCCAGAGGTCGTATCCAAGGAGGACGGCCGGAGGCCCGTCCGGACGGTCCTCACCGGGCAGGAAGTGGCGGCCGAGCACGGGATCGACCCCCAGAAGCGGGAAGAGGTCGGCCGAGACGGCGTCGACCTGGATCCGCTCGGGTCCCGCGGGTCCCGCGAGGATGAGGCTTCCCCCGCCGCGATGGGCCACGACCCCCGCGAAGACCGTGCTCTCCCGTTTCAGGTCGAGGTAGTCCAGGTACGACCAGCCGCCGTAGGTGTCGGCGGCGTTCGAGTGCTCCATGGAGATGGCCACGATCCGGTCCGGGAAAGCGTAGGGGAAGGGGCGGAGGAGAATGCCGTGGAGGACGCCGAACGCCGTCGTCTGGACCCCGATTCCCAGGGCCATCGAGAGCACGGCGATCGCCGTGAACGCCGGATTCTTGAGCAGCATCCGGAGAGCAAAGCGAAGGTCCTGGCTCAGCGAGTCCATGCACGGCCTCCTGCCGACAAGCCTGATCCGCCGATGGCGGAGGAGTTCGAGATTTTCCCTATTTTACCTATGAGGGGCGAATAGAAAACCTATGGCGTCGACGGCCGTACAGGTGTATAGTCCTCGGCACCATCAAAGGATAGGTTGTAAAGAAGTGAATCGCAGGCAGTTCCTTAGGACGAGTCTACTCGCCGGCGCGGGAGTGGCCACGGCTCCGATGATCCCGAGGATCAACCGTGGCGGCTTCGACCTCTTCGCGGACGGCCGGAACGACATCTCTGCCCGGGCCATCGACCTCGTCGGCCGGTCGATGGTGATCGACATGCTCGGGCTCCTCACTCTCGACTGGCCGAAGCTGTACGGCTGGCAGCGTCAGCCCGCCACCTTCAGCCAGGCCGACTTCCTCAAGCTGCTCAAGACCGGCGTCCGGGTCTTCCACCCAGCGGTGGAGCCCAACGAGGCGAACGCCTACGAGGCGGCGCTGCGCTGGACCACCGGCTGGAACCGTTTCCTCGGCGCCCATCCCCAGTACCTCGTTCGGGTCGACTCCACGGCCGACTTCAAGCGGGCTGGGGAAGAGGGGAAGATCGGCATCCTGATCGGCTTCCAGAACGCCGATCACTTCCGTAGCGCCGACGACGTGGAGACCTTCCATCAGGTGGGCCAGCGGGTGTCGCAACTCACCTACAACTCCCGCAACCGCCTGGGCTGCGGCTGCAGGGAGCCCAAGGACGGCGGCCTCACCTCCTATGGAGCGGAGATCGTCGCGGCCATGAACCGGGTCGGGATGGTGGTGGACATCTCCCACTCGGCGGAGCGGACGAGCCTGGATGCCATCCGCCTCTCGCGCAAGCCCGTGCTGATCACGCACTCGAACTGCCGCGCGCTGGTGGCGCACCCGCGCTGCAAGTCCGACAAGGTGATCCGCGCGGTGGCCGAGAGAGGCGGGGTGATGGGAATCACGGTGATCCCGGCCTTCCTGAAGAGCGGCCAGCCGGCCCGGATCGACCACGTCCTCGACCATGTCGACCACGTGGTCCGGGTGGCCGGGATCGAGCACGTCGGGTTGGGCAGCGACGCGGATGTGGACGCCATCGACCCGCGCACCAACCGGGTCCGTCCGCGCTACAACGTGCTCGGCCTCAAGCACCCCAGCCGGGTGTTCGAGCTGGCCGAGGGGCTGATCAGGCGCGGCTACACGGACCAGCACATCGAGATGATCCTCGGGGGCAACTTCCAGCGCGTCCTGAACGACATCTGGAGCACGAAGCCGGTGCCAGCCGCTTAGGTCTTGCCGACCGTCTCACCAAAGGCCTAAAAAGCGGACTCCCTCTTCCGCGAGGCGGGGAGGAGATGTTCGTGGGAGATCGATCAGCATCATCATGATGGGAAAGGAGCGACGAGCCTCAGGGCTTGACGCACCTGCTGCCCGTCAGAGGCATCCTGGATCAGCTCCATGAGGACCAGACCCGGAACGGAAGGCGGTTCGGTCAAGCCTGCAAACCAGGCTACGGCAGGAGCGTGGCCGCGCTGGACATCGATGAGAACGTCCGTATCGAGGAGGAGCATCTGCCTCAGCGCCGCCGCTCGGCCCGGTCGCGCAACTCGCGGGCATGTCCCTGGCTGTCGGCGATATCAGGCCGGCTGCCGATGAGGCTTTCGTCGCGCCAGTAGGCCACGATCTCGGCTCCACTGGATGCCTTCGTGAAGCTCCGGGCACTGGCGAGCACCCGGAGGGCATATTCGGTCAGCGGCAACCCGAGCCGATCGGCTTCGGTCGAAAGCTCTTTCTCCAGATCCTTGGGCAGCTCGATATTGAGTGTCATCCCGTTGCTCCCCCTTGGCTCCATTCTAGCGGGAACCCGCCGGTATCGCCGACACCACAGGCGCCGCCGGCAGGTAGATCTCCGGCATGTCGAGCGCCTCGGCCTGCTCTTCCAGACGGGCGAGGTCTCCCGCGACGATCGTCTTCCATTCGGCCTCCGCGCCCTCGAGCTCCTTGATCGCGGCGGCGTAGACCTCCTTCACCCCCTGGGTCGGAGGGCCGTCTCCCGACTTCACGAAGTCGAACAGCGGCGAGAGGCGCGAGTACAGCATGGCGCCGCCCTTCATCGCGAGCACGTCGTAGGCGATCTCGGCCTTGGGGTTGTGCAGCCGATCCTCCACGGCGTCGACCTTCTTCAGCAGCTCCGTGGAGGCCTTGACCAGGTCCGCGGCCCGGGAGTCTTTCTTGAGCAGGTCGTTGCGGGCCGTGAGCTGCTTGCGCACCGTGCGCATCTGCTCGGCCGTGCGCGTCAGCCGCGTAATGGCATCGCGGACCTCCAGCGAGAAGCGAAGCTGCTCCGCCATCGCCTCCTGCGACACCGTCGAGCGCGGATCCGGCAGCAGTCGCAGCGTCGTGGTCCCGGCAGGCTTGCCGCCCACCGTCAACCGCGCCGTGTAGGTGCCCGGGATGGCGGTCGGGCCGACCAGCGGGTAGCCGATATCCAGAATGCCCCCCTGGATCAGCTCCGCGCCCTCCCAGCTCAGGTCCCAGACCACCCGGTGAAGACCCTTCGACTTGGGGAGTGCGCGATTTTTCATGAACTCCTTCTCGTCCTCCACGTACTCGCTGGCCCCGGTCGGCTCCTGGACCTCTCCGGTGATCCTGCGCACGAGCCTGCCGTCGGCGTCCAGGATCTCGATGGCGATCTCCCCCTCGGGTCCCTTGATCTCCTCCTTCAGCCAGTAGTAGAGCCA
>JANOCF010000745.1:0-1837 GCA_031412055.1 Holophagales bacterium
CGGCGGGCTGCCGGCGTTCGAGGCGGTGCTGCGCTGCGGGGTCTCCCATCCGTTTCCGCTCTACGTGGCGCTGTGCACGCTGCTCGGCCACGTCGCGGGGCTGGGCCGTACCCAGGTGCCGTCGGTGCTGGAGCCCTACGACCACAACGATCTCCGCGCGACCTTCGAGCAGGCCCTCGCCCAGATCGAGCGCTCGGTGGCGGAGGGCATCCACGAGGCGTACACCTCCTACCGCTTCGCCTACGACGGCGGCGCGTTCCGGATCCGTTTCGACCCGGACTGGGCAGCCCGCTCCCTGATCCTCGGCGTGCGTGCCCCTTCGGGCGTGCCCGACTCGGACATGGCCGCCTGGATGGCCGCCAGCCTGATCGCGGCCAAGCCGAAGATCACCGACCTGTGGGACCGGCGCGTGCCGGGCGCGCGGCGCACGCGCATCGAGGTCGTGACCGATCTGGTGCCTTCGCAGGGGGTCAGCCTGTACTCCCTGTCGGCCGACCCCGAGTTCGTCGTGCCCGGCGAGGAGCTGGAGATCCGCAACCTGGACGACCGCGCGGGCAAGCGCCGGCCGGAAGAGATCGTCCTTTACGTGAGGAACAGGACGTAGTCCGGAAACCCCGATGTTTTTGCTGGACCACTTTCAGGAGTTCTACAGTGAGGTGATCCGCCTCAAGGGGAGAATCGCGCGCGGGACGTGGGTCTTCGAGCCGGAAGCCGGTGGTGGCGCCCCTTCCGATCACGCAGCCGAGGAGCCCTCGGCCACCGCCGTGTGGCGCAGCCTCCTCTCGCTGCTGGAGCGGCAGTCCCTGGACGCGAACCGCAGCGGCGGCGACTTTGCCGTGGAGATCTACCGCCGCGCCCAGTTCGCCATGGCGGCGCTGGCCGACGAGATCTTTCTCCACCTCGAATGGGCCGGCCGCGAGGACTGGCGCGACCATCTCCTCGAGGCCCGCCTGTTCGGCTCGCACCGTGCCGGCGAGGAGATGTTCGAGCGCATCGAGGAGCTGCTCCGGGACCGCGACACGGTCTTCACCGAGCTCGCGCGGGTCTATCTCACGGTCCTGGCCCTCGGGTTCCAGGGCAAGTTCCGCGGCCAGCCCGGCGCGGAGAAGGAGATCGAGGGCTACCGCCGGCGCCTGTTCCGCTTCGTGTTCGGCCGCGACCCCCAGGCCGTGCGCGGCGACGAGCGCCTGATGCCCGCGGCCTACGCCTCCACCCTGGACGAGGGGAGCCGCACGACCGTGCCTTATCTCAAGCCCTGGATCTGGGCCCTGGTCGTCCTGTTCGGGCTCTGGATCGGCGGCAGCCACCTGATCTGGCGCTCGGCGCTCGCCGACCTCCGGCCCATCGTGGACGAGATCCTCGGCACCTCTCCAGCCGGACAGACCGAGGAGGGGCAGGCGCCGTGATCGACCTGCAGACCGCGTGGCCCTACGTCCTCGGCGCCGTCGTCCTCCTGGCGCTGGTCATCCTGGTCCTGCTGCTGCTGCTCCTGCGCCGGTCGGCCCGGCGTTCCGAGCTGGAGGTCCCGGACCCGGGGCTGCACGAGGAGACGTCAGAGGGATCGGAGATATCGGAGATATCGGAGACACGGCCCGGTGCGCCGGCCCCGCTCGCGTTCCGCATGGCGTTTTCCCGCGCCGCCCGGAAGCTGGACAAGGCCGCGTCCGGCGACCGTCACCAGGTCCCGCTGTTCCTGCTGCTCGGCTCCGAGGGCTCCCGCGAGCCCGACCTGCTCGCCAACGCCGGGCTGGAGCTGCCCTTCGGCGGTCCGGCCGAGGCGGGCATGGACCTGGGACGCGGACGCGGCTTCTGGTTCCTCGACCGCGCGCTGCCGTGG
>JANOCF010000746.1:0-4334 GCA_031412055.1 Holophagales bacterium
CCGATCTGGACGGGCTCGGAAGTATCGACGGCATCCGGCCTGCCGCAGGCCGCGGGCAGGAGGCCAAGCAAGACGATCAACAGCAGCGCGGAGATTCCGAAACGCCGTCCCCGGAGGGGTTGGATGGATGAATGGCTCATGGTTGCTGTCTCCCTTCCGAGCGAATGACCACTGCAGGACTCGCGCCAACCTGCATCATTTCGGCAGCAATTCCAGATAGATCGGAGCGTCCCGGTCGAGATAGTTGCGCCCGGGGACGTTCGTACCCGTCGCCTTGAAGTTGCGGTGGAGGCTGATCCCCCAGATCTCCAGGACGAGCAGGACGGCCGCGATGGCGGCGAGGGTCTGCCAGAGACGGCGGGACGGATCGGCGGGCGGGGGAAGGGTTAGCTTCCAGGCACGAGCCCCGAGCCAGACCAGCGCCGCCGCCATGAACGTCAGCCAGAAGGGCAGGAACAGCAGGCCCAGGCGGACGTAGCCGAAGAAGAGGCCCGTCGCCACCAGCAAGGACGCGGTCAACAGCAGGACCAGCATCGTCCAGCGGCGAGGCAGGCCCGGAGTCGCGAGACTGAGGATCAGGCCGAGCAGCACCAGGGGGACGGTGATCCAGTACGCCACCTTGGAGTCGGGGACGAACAGATCCACGGGACGGCGGCGGCCGGTCAGCCCTCCCGGCCAGTCCCACTGGGTCCAGCCCAGGGTCAGCGCCTCGGACACGAGCCTCCATTTGCGGCCCACGAGGAGCGCGAAGCCTCCCGGCTCGCTGCGCGCGTACTCCCAGGCCATCCGGTCGCCGTGGAGGATGAACTCCAGGTGCTGCGGGTCGCGTAGATCCAGGCCGGGGTTCTGGGATTGCGACGACAGCCACGAACGCGAGAAGCTGCCGTCCGCCTCCGGGTTGTTGGCCAGCGCGAGGTTGATCGGCCCGTAGAGCGTCAACGGGACGAAGGTGGGGAGCGGCTCGGCCATTCCATCTTCGTACTGCTCGTTGACCGCCTCCAGCCGGATCGCGTTGCGGATCGCCCAGGGGGTGATGATCAGGATGCACCCCAGCACCGTGAGCGCCCACAGTCGGAGATCCTCCCGCCGCCTGCCCAGCAGACCGATCCCGATCAGCAGGACCACGATCAGCGCTCCCTCGGCCCGGGTCAGAGCCAGCGCTCCCAGCAGCAGCCCGAGCAGGAGCGCCCAGACCGGGCCTCCCGGCCGTCTCTCTTCAGGCGGAACGGCCAGCGGGTGCTCGAAGCGGCGGGTCCAGACCAGCAGCGCCGAGAGAAGAAGGACCAGGTAGAGGCTCTCCGTGACCGGCGCCACGGAGAGGACGTACAGACCGAAGTGGTAGAGACCGAGGAGCGACGCGATCAGCGCCACCGTGCGCCCCAGGTAGGGACGGGCGAGCAGAAAGAGCTGGCCGATGGCCACGCTCCCCAGAAGCGCCATGATCGACTTGACCGCCACGTGCGGCACGCGCGCTCCGGCTTCCCCGGCACCGAGAAAGGTGTGGATCCCCGCCAGGAACCAGGCGAAGCCGGGCGGATGGAAGGGGATTCCGGCGTCGTAGAGCTCGCCCGAAAGGAGCGCGCGGGCGTAGCTGTAGAAGACCTCGGAGTCGCCCTCGTAGAAGAAGGTGTACGGCCAGGAGAAGTCCCGGTTCGAGCGCAGGAAGACCAGCCGGTGGACCCACGCGAGCAGAACCAGCCCGCCCGCGATCCACAGATCCACCCTGCGGGCGGGTGTCTCCTGGCGGCCCTGCCTCTCGGCGGCCCTGCGCTGGGCGCGGCTGGTCGTCTTTTGACTCACGAAGCCGGGAGGATACCAGAGGAACGGGGAGCCGGGGATCACCCGGCCCCCAGGGGGAGAAACGGCTACTGCGTGCAGACCGGACGGGTGCCGCAGGCGATCCCGTGCGCGGTGAACGCGTCCCAGATCCGGCAGCCGTTGGGCGTGCCGTTGGCCAGGTTGCCGTCGTCGTCGTCCACCGACAGGTAGACCGTGTACCAGTTGGTCGCCGCGCAGCCGTCGACCACGGCGGCCGGGTTGCACTTGCCGCCTGAAGCTACGCGGTAGGCGCTCTTGCTCGGAGTCAGGCTCTTGTACCAGATGGCGTCCATCTTCTGCCAGCCGGTCGTCGTACCCCAGCGGGCGACCAGGTTCTGGGCGAGGTCCCAGTTGGCCGAGCTGGCGATGTAGCTCTCGCAGTGCCCCTGGTAGCCCATCGGACCCTGGTAGGCGCCGATGAAGACGAACTGGTAGTAGGGGCAGGCGAAGCGGTCGCAGTTGGTGCCGGTGTTGCTCGCGATGTTGGCCGGCTTGGCGATCGTGGCGCTGCCGCCCAGGGCGAAGTCGGCCACGTCGCGCACGCCCGAGCAGGACGTGCAGTTGGCGCAGTTCACGCCGGGCTGGAAGTTCGGGCCGATGCAGCCGTCCTTGGTCTCGAGGAACGCGAAGGTGTCGCCCACCGCCTCGCCCGAGCCCGCCTCGGGGGCCGCGCCGCCGGTATTGGTGTCCATCCCGTGGCCCCATTCGTGGAGGAACACGGCCGAGATCTCACCCGTGTTGGAGCAGCCGCCGCCGGAGCGGTAGAAGTTCACCGTGCTGCCGTTCCAGAAGGCGTTGCAGGTGCTGTTGATGTTCATGTTCGAGGTCAGCGTGCCGTTCAGCCAGGCGTTGGCCGGGTGGAACGTGGCCGCCTTCCGGTTGATGTTGGTCAGGTGATAGAAGCCGGAGCGAGCCGCGTGCGTGTTGCCCACGCCGCCGACGCCCGGGGTGGTGCAGTCGGTGCCGCCGCTGGTGCCGAACGCCAGGTCGCCCGTCGTGCTGTTCGACAGCGAGATCGCGCCGCAGTTGTCGGTGATCTTGATGTAGCGGCCGCTCAACGTGGACGTGGCGGCGCCGCCGCCGTAGGTGTAGTTGCCGGCCGCGTCGGTGACCTTGGCGGTGCCGTTGGTCACGGCGGTGGAGGGGAAGGGCCGCACCACCTCCGGGTCGGTGTTGGTCGTCGGGAAGATGCCGCCGCTCACCTGGGCGTAGCGGTTGGCGTCGGCGAGCTGCAGGACCCGGCCGCTGCGGGCGTTGATCCAGGCTTCGAACGTGGTGGGCTCGCCCGCGCGGCGGAAGGAGATCTCCCAGACCAGGGCGTGCCGGTAGCCGGCGCCCGCGATGCCCTTGTAGAGCTCGCCGGCGCGCTCGCCCGCGATCATCATCGGGACGATCTTGAGCTTGCCCGGGTTCACGATCTCGGTCACCTCGGAGATGTTCGAGCCGATCGCCTTGAGCACGGCCGCGAAGGCGTCCTCGCGCTTCAGCTTCGGCGTGGTGCCGATCGCGACGTCGGCCACCTTCTCGGTGCCGAACTGGACGATGTTGCCGTTGTTGATGCGGAAGTACGCGTTGGCGCCCTCGACCGGCACGCCGTTGTGGATCTGCTCGAACTCGACCAGCCAGATCTCCTTGTCGTCGCCGACGTTGACCGTGCTCTTCGTGTTCAGCCGCAGGTTCTCCTGCGCGATGAACATCTCGGGGTAGCCGGCCATGAAGCCGCGCAGGATGCGCTCGACGTCCGTCATCCGGACCTTGCCGTCCGTGGCCAGGCCGGTGCGCACCGGAGTGAGGTTGTTGCCCCGGCCCGGCAGGACCGGGATGCCGGCGCCCTGGACCAGGTTGGGACGGTCGGAGCGGGTGTCCCAGCGGACGTCCCACTCGCTCGAGTTCTCGGCGAAGAAGCGGCTCAGCGCCTCCGCCCGGCCGATGCCGAGGCCGGCGGCCGCGTTCACGTTGCGGATCGTGACGAGCGAAGGCATGGCCTCCAGCTCGGGCGTGGCGAACGAGCGCGAGAAGAGCGCGGCGTGCTGGAGGGCCAGATTCTCCTGGGAGTTTTCCCCAGACTGGCCAGGCGGCGCGATGGCGGACGCGGCTGCGGGCAGCAGCAGCAGGCCCGACAACACCAGACTCGACAGGCGATTGGACACGGCGGATTCTCCTTTATGTCATTCCGACAGAGAAAAGGGGGCCGGGACGGCCGGCCCCCTCAAAGGGGGAGAAACAGCTACTGCGTGCAGACCGGACGGGCGCCGCAGGCGATCCCGTGGGCGGTGAACGCATCCCAGATCCGGCAGCCGTTCGGCGTGCCGTTGGCAAGGTTGCCGTCGTCATCGTCCGCCGCCAGGTACACCGTGTACCAGTTGGTGGAGCCGCAGCCGTCGACCACGGCGGCCGGGTTGCACTTGCCGCCCGAGACGACGCGATAGGCGCTCTTGCTGGGAGTCAGGCTCTTGTACCAGATCGCATCCATCTTGCTCCAGCCGGTGGTCGTGCCCCAGCGGCTGATCAGCGAC
>JANOCF010000747.1:0-2494 GCA_031412055.1 Holophagales bacterium
TCCAGCAGGCGGCCGACCGCGGCCAGCAGCTTCGCGTCGTCCCAGGGCTTGGCGAGGTAATCGCTCGCGCCCTCCTTGACCATCTGCACGGCCGTCTCCAGCGACGTCCACGCGGTGAGGACGAGCACGGGCAGCTCCGGGTCCAGCGCGCGCATCCTCCGGAACAGCTCCATGCCCTCGTCTCCGGACGTCGCCCCGGGGCTGAAGTTCATGTCCTGGAGAACGACCCCGATCTCGGAAGGGTCTGTCTCGATGGCCCGCAAGGCTTGCGCCGGGCTGCGGGCCACAAGGCATTCATAGCCCCGAATCTCGAACAGCACCTGCAGCGCCGTCGAGACGGAGGGCTGGTCTTCGACGATGAGGATCGTGGGCATGGCGATGGAGGCCCTACCAGTCCAGAGGCATGGCGGGGATGTCGTCGAATCCCCACTGACGGAGAGCCAGGACGATCTTGCCGCGGTGGTGGACCTCGTGATCGGTCAGGTAGAGCACGCGGTTGGCCTGACGGCTCAGCATCTCCTCGGGCCGGGTTTTCCGGGCATTTGAAACACTACACCAGCGGGTTGAGACATTCCACCACCGAATTGATACACAAAACCCACGGGTGCGGACGTTCTACCGGCGGGTGTGGCGTCCCTGCCCGCGGTGGGACAGGCCCGCGGGCTTCGAGGAGAGTCGGTGCCGGCTGAGCGGGCGGACGAATGTCCGGAGTTGATCGCCTCCCCGCAATGTGTAAGACTTTGTGTGGAGGTACGGCGTGCCAACCAATCTTGCGATCGATGACAAGCTTCTCGAGGAGGCCCTGAAGCTCGGGGGGTACTCGACTAAAAGAGAAACCGTCAACGAGGCTCTTCTGGAGTTTGTCCGGCGCCGCAAGCGCCTGGCTGCCCTGGAGGCTTTCGGAACCTTCGACTTCGATGACACGTACGACTACAAGGTGGAGCGCTCCAAGCGGTGATCCTCTTGGATACTTCGGTCCTCTCCGTCGCCTTCAGAAGGCGGGATGCGGGCCAGAGCCATGAAACTGCATTCCGGCTCCGTCGGATGATTGCCGAAGACTGGCCTCTCGCGGTTCCTGGCGTCGTCCGTCAGGAGCTGCTCTCCGGAGTTCGAGCTACCGAGGAATGGAAGCGGCTGCAGGACGTGATGGAGGGCTTTCCAGTCTTTCTGGCAGACCTGGAAGATCACTTCACGGCCGCCAGGGTTTCGAACACCTGCCGGCAGCATGGGATCGCGTCCTCGGCGGTCGACTGCCTGATCGCGGCCCAGGCAATCAGGCACCGGGCTGACCTCTTTACCCTCGATCAAGACTTCCAGCGGATCGCCACCTGCTGCGAGCTTCAGATCCTCGCCTGGTCATCGCCCGCCTCCGAGATCCCGAAGGCGTTCTTGTACGCCTCGTAGACGTCCCGGCCGAAGCAGACGAAGAGCACCTTCTCGATGGCGGGCTCGCTTTCCAGGAAGCGGGCCGTCTCCCCCACCGCGATGCGGGATGCCTGGTCGGCCGGGTAGCCGAAGATGCCGCAACTGATGGCGGGAAAGGCGATGCTCCGCGCCCCCTTCTCGACGGCCAGGGCCAGGCTCGACCGGTAGCAGGAGGCGAGCAGCTCGGGCTCGCCGAAGGTCCCCCCTCTCCAGACGGGACCCACGGTGTGGATGACGTACCGGGCCGGAAGCCGGTAGCCCCTGGTGATCTTGGCCTGCCCGGTCTTGCAGCCGCCGAGAAGGCGGCACTCCTGGACGAGCTCCGGTCCGGCGGCGCGGTGGATCGCGCCGTCGACCCCGCCCCCGCCGAGGAGCGAGCTGTTGGCCGCGTTGACGATCGCGTCCACCTCTACGCGGGTGATGTCCCCGTGGAGGAGATCCATCCTGCCCAGAGCCGCCGAGGTGCTGCCGCTCATCCGTCCCTCCCGGTCGTGAAAGGGTTTGGTCCACAGGATGTTAACCTTTACGTCATGAAATCTACATAAAACGGATTCAAGACTTTTGACGGACGTGCTTCCTGGATGTGACAACTAATTGAAACGATTGTTGCCTATCGGAGCGTCGAGGTCCTTGGCATCTGTCTGGAGCGTCACGGCGAGCCCGCCTCCTCGGCCTGCGCCAACCTGGATGGGGACGGGACCTCTTTCGAGTTCCAGGGCCTGCGGCCGGCCCTCATCAGTTCACAGGCCTGTCACGCCGGGCCTGTAGCATCCTGGTGCCATGAGGTGGCTGACCGGAACCCTCGCGCTCCTCGCCCTGCTGCTTCCCGCGCCCGCGCCGGCGGACATTGCGGTGGACATTGCCTTGGACGGCCGCGTCCTGGACCGCGACGGCCGGGGCGTGCCGGAAGCCCGGGTGGAGCTGCGACCCATCCTCCCCCGCTCCTCCACCGCTCCCGTCGAGCCGGCCTCCCGTGCCGCCACCGGGCCGGATGGCCGCTTCGTCCTCACCGCGCCCGGACCCGGCATGTGGACCGTGCAGGTCGAGACCCCGGGCCTCGTGTCGGAGC
>JANOCF010000748.1:0-3442 GCA_031412055.1 Holophagales bacterium
CCGCCTACGAGGAGCTGCAGTCGGCCAACGAGGAGCTGGAGACGACCAACGAGGAGCTGCAGAGCACGATCGAGGAGCTGGAGACGACCAACGAGGAGCTGCAGTCGGCCAACGAAGAGCTGGAGACCATGAACGAGGAGCTCCAGTCGACCAACGACGAGCTGCGGGTGCTCAACGACGAGATCCAGCAGCGCTCCGAGGAGCTGAACCGGGTCAACGGCTACTTTGAGTCGGTGCTGACCGGCCTGCGCGCGGGCGTGGCGGTGCTGGACCGAAACCTGCAAGTGCGAGTGTGGAGCGAGAAAGCAGCGGACTTCTGGGGCCTGCGCTTCGACGAAGTGCAGGACCAGGCTTTCGACAGCCTGGACATCGGGTTGCCGGTCCAGGAGCTGCGGGACGATCTGCGGGAGGGGCTGGCGGGAGTCGAGCGGGAGCAGGTCCTGGACGGCATCAATCGCCGCGGGAAGTCGATCCGGTGCCGTGTCCGGATCACACCGCATGTCGGAAGGGGGGGCGTCGAAGGCCTCGTCCTGATGATGGAGGAGATGGAGAGCTGATCTCTCGGGAAGGGAGATGAGATGGTCAAAAGCGCGGCCGAGACTCCATCGGGCCGAGTTCAAAAGCGGTTGAAATCGCTGCAGGCCCAAGTCTCGGATCCTGCGTCGGTATCCCGCAGGCAGGTCGTCGAAGCGATCGACGCGCTGCAGGAATCTCTTGAGGACCTGGACGTCGCCGAGGCGGAGCTCGCGCAGCAGAACGAGGCGCTGATGGTTGTGCGGGAGGCGCCGGAGATCGAGCACCACCGCTACCAGGAGCTGTTCGACCTGGCGCCGGTCGCCTACCTGGTCACCGACGCCGGCGGGATGATCGAGGAGGTCAACCTCGCCGCCTCCGTGCTGTTCAACACCCCCCGGCAGCTCCTGGAAGGCAAGCCGTTGCCGTCCCTGATCAGCCCTTCCGACCGGCTGCGCTTCCGCGCGTTTCTACAGGAGCTGCGGGAGAGTCCGAACCGCCGCGAATCCGAGATGGCCCTGGAAATGCGGGGCGCGGGGCCGCGGACGGTGCTGCTCAGCGCCGAGAGAGGCGAAATTAAACCGGGTAAGCCGGCGCCGGTACGCCTGCGCTGGGTGCTGCGCGACATCACCGAGCGCAAGGCCGCCGAAGAGGAGCTGCGCGTCAGCCAGGAGCGGCTGCGCCACTCCCAGAGACTGGAGGCGGTCGGCCGGCTGGCCGGCGGCGTGGCGCATTCTTTCAACAACCTGCTGGCGGCCATCGCCTTTCATGCCGAGCTGCTGCTCGATCCGGACGGCTCCCCGGAGAACCATCGCCGGCACGCGGAGGAGATCCAGAACGCGGGGGAACGCGGGGCGCTGCTGGCCCGGCAGCTCCTCGCCTTCAGCCACAAGGAGGTGCAGCAGCCGCAGACCCTGGACATCGGCCGGCGTATCGAGGACATGGCGCCCATCCTCCGGCGGCTGATCGGGGAGCAGATCGAGCTGGTGACGGAGCTCGACCCCGGCGCCGGCTGGGTTCACGCCGACCTGGGCCAGATCGAACAGCTGATCCTCAACCTCGTGGTCAACGCCCGGGACGCCATGCCCGACGGCGGCCGGCTGGCGCTGACTGCCGAGAGCGCCGATTTCGCGGAGGGTGATATCGGCGGGCTCGGCCTCGGAGGCCTCGCGCCCGGCTCCTACGTGCGGATCACGGTCTCCGACACCGGCACCGGCATGGACGAGAACGTCCGCGCCCACCTGTTCGAGCCGTTCTTCACCACCAAGAGCCGCGACAAGGGGACCGGGCTCGGTCTTTCCACGGTCTACGGGATCGTCCAGCAGAGCGGCGGCGGCATTCATGTCGAGTCGGAGCCGGGGCAAGGCTCCACGTTCATCATCTACCTGCCGAGGGCCGAGGCGCCGGCCGAGACGCCGAGGGAGTCTCCACGGACGCGGGACGAGGTGCGCGGCTCCGAGGTCGTGCTGCTCGCCGAGGACGAGGACAACATCCGCGAGCCCGTCCAGGAGGTCCTGGAGGCGCGGGGCTACACCGTCTTGGCTGCCGCCGACGCGGTTCAGGCCCTCGAGGCGGCGCGCCAGTGGGGAGGCACCATCCATCTGCTCATCAGCGACGTCATCATGCCCGGCATGAGCGGCAGCCAGCTCGCCACGCGGTTGGAGGCGGATCGGCCCGGCATTCATGTCCTTTACATTTCCGGCTACTCGGAGGAGGCCATCGCGCAGCATGGAGTGCTCCAGCCCGGGCGCTCTTTCCTGCAGAAGCCGTTTCCGCCCGGGGTGCTGCTGCGCAAGGTCCGGGAGATCCTGGACGGGGAGGACAGATGTCAGGTCGCAATGTAATCGTGTTGGGAGCGTCGGCCGGAGGCGTCCACGCGCTTTCGGAGGTAGTCGGCGCCCTGCCGGCTCATCTGCCGGCTTCGGTTTTCGTGGTCCTGCACATCGCGCCCCACGGCCAGAGCGCGATGCCGGCCATCCTCACGCGGGCGGGCTGCCTGCCCGCCAAGCACCCGCGGGACGGCGAGCCGGTCCAGCACGGGCATATCTATGTGGCCCCGCCGGACCAGCATATCCTTCTGCAGGACGGCGTCATCCGGCTCTCCCGCGCTCCGACCGAGAACGGCCAGCGTCCGGCGGTCGACGTCCTGTTCCGCAGCGCGGCCCTGACCTACGGCCGCCGGGTGGTGGCCGTGGTTCTGACCGGCAACCTGGACGACGGCACCATCGGCCTGGCCGTGGTCAAGAAGTACGGCGGCGTGGCCGTGGTCCAGGATCCGGAGCAGGCCGACTACCCGAGCATGCCGCTCAGCGCCACCCAGCACGTGGCCGTGGACCACGTTCTGCCTCTCTGCGACATCGCCCCGCTTCTGGTGGAGCTGGCCAGTCAGCCTCTCCCGGAGGAGGCGGGACCTCTCAATCTGGAGGGCCGAGACATGAAAGAGGAACTCGAGCGCGGCATCGACAAGGAGGACGAGGGGATCCCTGCGGACCTGAGCTGTCCGGACTGCGGTGGCGGGTTGCGGGAGAGCCTCGTGAACGGGGTGGTGCATTTTCGCTGCCGGACCGGCCATGCCTATGGCCAGGAGACCCTTCTCGCCAAGCAGTCGGACGTGATCGAGGGCGCGCTCTGGGCCGCCGTCCGCGCCCTGCAGGAGAACGCGGCCCTGGCGCGCCGGATGGAGCGGCGGATGCGCCAATCGGGCAAGGTGGGAGTCATGATCGAGGAGCGCTACCAGCGGCGCGCTCAGGAAGCCGAGCGCCACGCCGAGGTGCTGCGCAAGCTGCTCATGCAGGACGAGGTCAAGACAGGCTGACCGCTGCCTGCCGTAGATCTTTCCAAGGTGGAGTATTATTCTACTCCACTGTGGAAAAATATACTGCCGAGCCTGAGGAGCCGCAACCGGAGGAAGTGGAGAGGATTCTCGGGC